>VEPD01000385.1 GCA_012027035.1 Ruminiclostridium sp.
CCAAGATAGAGCAAAGAAATATCATGAGCTTTTCGGAATCTGTAGCAAGGAAAGGGCTTGTTCCCTCAACAAAGGTCCTTCATTTCAGCAAGGAGAAGATTGATGAGGATATCGCGAATATTCTTGGTTTAAAGCCTGGGGAAAACGTATTTGCAATAAAAAGATTGAGACTTGCCGGTGGTATACCGGTAGGAATCGAAGAAAATTTCCTGCCTGAGAAATACTGCCCCGGACTGGATAAGTATGACCTTACATCTTCGATGTACAGGCTGATCAAGGAGGAATACTCATTTGCCATTAGCTATGTAGACAATGTTATAGAATCTTCGAAACCCAACAGAGATGAAAGGGAGCAGCTTGGCATTTCCAACAGCGTTCCGGTGCTGCGGATTTCCGGAGTCAATTATACCGACGCAAATCTGAAGCTTTTTTATGAGCGGTCGGTATACCGTTCAGATGAATATAAGTACAGTGTCCGGGTATATGTAAATAAAAATATAGAGTGAAAATCAATAGAGTACTTGATTTTTTTATTATTTAAAGTTAAACTGATAGTATAGTGGTATATACCACTATACATATAGACAAATTAAAAATGTGGAGGCAGTAAAAATGGCTGACATAAAAATTCCATTCTATGGGCACGTACAACAATATCTGAACATCAAGGGCGAGATTGACGAAAAAATGCAGGAAGTAATCATGAGCGGTCAGTATATTCAGGGCCCCATGCTGAAGAAATTCGAAGCCGAACTGGCTGAATATGCAGGCTCAAAGTACGCCATAGGAGTCGGCAACGGTACTGATGCGCTCTGGCTTACTTTTATGGCCCTGGGTCTCGGGCCTGGCGACGAGCTTATAACAAATGCCAATACTTTCTTTGCAACTGCAGAGGCAATGTGGATTGCCGGTTGTACAGCCGTTCTGGTCGATTGCGATTCAAATACCCGCTGCATCGACCCCAATGCAATACGCAAGGCAATAACCAGGAGGACTAAAGCTATAGTTCCCGTTCATCTTTACGGGCAATGCGCACCCATGGATGAAATCCGCAAGATAGCCGACGAATTCGGCCTCTTTGTCATTGAAGACAATGCACAGGCCATAGACGCCCGTGGTGACAGCTTCAGGATCGGTGAGCTTTCCGACGCGGTATGCACAAGCTTCATCATCCAGAAGAATTTAGGTACCTTCGGAGATGGCGGCGCAGTATGGACAAATCATAAATACATAAATGACAGGGTACGCAAGCTCCGCAATCATGGCTCAAGCCAGCGCGACCATCACAGCTATGGCTTCAACAGCCGTCTTGACGACCTGCACGCAGGTATTCTCAGCGCCAAATTGAAGCACATAAGCGAATGGAGCGACAGGCGTATAGCATTAGCAGATATTTATGACAAGGGGCTTAAAGACTGCGATTTCATTACTCTTCCTTTTGCCCGTCCGGGGTACCGCCATGTTTACCACTTATATGAAATAGAAGCCAAAAACTCTGCAGACCGCAACAAACTGGTGGATCACCTTGTTGCCAACGGCATAGATGCCAAGACTCATTATTCCATTGCAATCCATCAGCAGGAAGGCTTCCCATGGGGCAAGGATGCAAGGCTTGCAGGCTCATTGACCAATGCGGAGAAAAATGCTTCTTCATGTATATCCCTGCCTATGTTTCCTGAATTGACCGAAGATCAGGTAAAGTATACAATTAATGTGTTAAAATCTTGGAAAAAATAGGAGGCTGCCTTATGAGTTCAAAGAAATATACGGTTTCAGTACTTGGTGCAGGTAAAAGAGGAAAAATGCATGCAAAGCTCTTCAATCAGAGCGACAGGATCCAGCTGACAGGGCTTTGTGACATTGACGCCGGAAGATTGGATGCAGCTGCCGCTGAATACGGAAATCCTGCCTTTTCAAAAGGGGACATTCCCTCCTCTCAGAGGGTGTGTCCCCTTACATTATATACCGATGTCAATAAAATGCTGACAGAAACCAGGCCTGACGTATTTTGTTTCTGTACGCCTCCGGCTATCCGAAAAAGCTTGTTCCAACTGGGTATAGACCACAAGGTAAAATTAATAGCATATGAAAAGCCAATGTCTACAAATTTTAACGAAGCAAAGGAAATGATTGAAATGGCAAGGACAGCGGGAATTAAAACTGTTGTAAGCCATCAGCAGAAATACGGGGATCATTATCAGGCAGTGAAGAGAATAGCGGACAGCGGCAAGCTTGGGAGAATTCAGAGTATTTACGGCCATACGTGGGGCTGGTATCTGCATATGGTCACCCATGTGATGGATTATCTCAGATTTTACAATAATAACGCTGAAGCTTTGTGGGTAGCAGGACAGATAGACGGACGCGGCAAGCTGGAGGATAATCATCCGTCGCCGGAGTATGCCGGCGGATTTATCCATTTTGAAAATGGCGTCCGTGGAATAGTTGAAATCGGCGCAATATCGCCTGATGTTCCTGAAAGTGAATATCCCTGGCACAAGGGACGCTTCTGCATACAGGGTACCAAAGGTTTTGCCGAAGTGATTATCGGAGCAGGCTGGAGGGCTTGTACCGAAGACGGTTATCAGGAAGGCCCCGGTTGTTTTAATTACGAAACGGATGGCGCAAGATATATCCAGGATATTGCTCTTTGGCTGGACGGCACTCAAATTCATCCGTGTAATGGGGAAGATACGTTTAAAGGTTTCCAGATGGCGATGGGACTGCTACGTTCCGCTATTGAACGAAAAATAATCAGGTTTCCGCTGGAGCAGGGTGAAAATGAAGTGGAAGCAATGAAGCGGATAATACCGTGAGTATGGCGGAGGTTTATTTATGACACTGATGTGGAAAGAGATACTGGAACAACCCGAAGCACTGGAGCGATGCCATGTTAAAAACGCACCTGTAATAAAGGAAATTGTACGGGCTGTAAAAAGTAAAAATGTAAAACAGGTGGTACTTGCGGCAAGAGGTACTTCGGACCATGCAGCTGGCTACGGCAAATTTGTGATAGAGCTGTTGCTGGGCATTCCTGTATCATTGGCGGCATCTTCGATTTTTACGGTTTATCAGGGAAATATGAATTTTGAAAACTGTCTGGTAATAGGCGTCTCCCAATCCGGAAGGGCTGCCGACGAGCTGGAGGTGATGAGAAGCGCCAAAAAAAACGGAGCCGTAACAGTAGGTATTACAAATAATGCCGAATCGGAAATTGCCCACGAATCCGAATATTTTTTAAATTGTGAAGCTGGGCTTGAAAAAAGCGTTGCAGCGACTAAAACCTTCGGCGCCCAGATATTCCTTCTGGCTGCCCTGGCTGCCGAATGGGCTGAAAACAAAAATATTCAGAGGGAAATATATCGGTTACCCGAGAGGATATCTCAAGTCTATGATGTTTCTGAAGCCATCGGGAGCAAGGTGGAACGGTACCGTTTCATGAATGAATGCTTTGTACTTGCAAGAGGAATAAATTATGCGATTTCACTTGAAGCTGCATTAAAAATACAGGAAACCACGTATGTGCGGGCAAAAGCCTTTGCTACATCCGATTTCCAGCATGGCCCCATCGCGATGATAGACCGTGACATACCTGTATTCATATTTGCACCGGATGGGCCTTCGTTGAAGGATGTAACCGGTATGATCGAGAAAATGAGGAACGAGCAGATAGAGACAATAGTTATTTCAAACAGGACTGATATATTGGATCTGGGAACTACGGCGTTCAGGATACCCGATACGTCAAATGACATTATTTCGCCGTTCTTCAATGTAATCGTTGCCCAGATGTTCGCCTGCAAGCTGGCATTGGCCAAGGGACTGAACCCCGACTGTCCAAGGGGTTTGAACAAGGTTACGGTGACAAAGTGATTTGTATCATTGTGAGCATGATAAAACGGAGCGCGGCAATTGCCGACGCCACTGTGCAAAGCGGTTCCCGGGCTTGTCATTGCGAGCGTAATGAAATGGAGCGCGGCAATCTCAATAGGCTTGGATATTGAGTAGTTTGATTAACAAATTAAGAGGATCGATATTATGAATTCTAATCTATTAAAAAACTTACCGGAGCCTGCTGTAAAATCGCTGGACACAAAATTCCGGCCTGCAGCTCTTTCAAACAGAAAATTCCTTGAGAAAGTAAAAAAATCTGGCGGCGGTGTGGAGCTGGTCATTGCACTTGAGCGCAACAATGGATTCGTTGCGGTTTATAGGACGCGGGTATTTGCTGAAGGTACAGGTAAGGATGAAGAGAATTTCATCTATGCAGAACGGCTGGTTAAAAGCCTGCTGTGGGTTAAGGGCGGCTGGAAGCTGACTGTCGGCGGACCGAAAGGCATCGGAGAATATATTCGCAAAGCTTATGTACCGGATGGATTACGGGAATTTGACGCCGGTTTTATGCAAAAAATATATGAAAAGCCTTTTACCGTAGTAGTAACTGATGTAGATAAGGCGCCTGAAGAATATGAAGATACGAAACCGGTAGGCCGTCATCTGGATGGCTGCAGGATAGGATTTGACGCCGGAGGAAGCGACAGGAAGGTATCTGCGGTCATTGACGGTGAAGCTGTATATAGTAAAGAAGTAGTATGGCATCCCAAGACACAGACTGATCCAGAATATCATTATGAAGGAATACTTTCATCCATGAAGGCCGCTGCCGCGCATATGCCAAGGGTTGACGCCATTGGCGTCAGTTCCGCCGGAGTATATGTAGCAAACCGCGTCATGGCGGCTTCGCTGTTTATCAAGGTTCCTCAGGCTCTTTTTGATGAAAAGGTAAAGGACATATTTTTCAGGATACAGAAGGAAATGGGCGGAGTACCGCTGGAAGTGGCCAATGACGGAGATGTCACCGCACTTGCCGGCGCAATGGACCTGAATGATGCAAATGTATTGGGAATAGCCATGGGGACCAGCGAAGCAGGCGGATATATAGATGGAAAGGGCAATATAACCGGATGGCTGAATGAGCTTGCCTTCGTCCCCGTGGATTATCACCCGGACGCTATGGTTGACGAGTGGGCGGGAGACTTCGGGTGCGGCGTCAAATACTTCTCACAGGATGCAGTCATAAAGCTGGCGC
>VEPD01000372.1 GCA_012027035.1 Ruminiclostridium sp.
GGATAAGGAATCGAGGCTTAGAGAGGAGTTGAAAAAGGATAAGGAAAAGTACAGGGAAGTCCTTCCAATACTTTACGAGCAGTTTTTTGCCGATCTGGTTTTGGGAGGGCTTAAGAAGCAGGATGAGATTGAAAAAAGAATCAGACTGCTTGATTTGAAAATTAATTCAAAAGACAGTCCATGTTGCCTGATAGATGTCAAAATCCGGGATTGCGACCTGTCTGTCGGGAAAAGGCAGGCTTATGGAAAGGATATGCTCCATATTGTTTTATGCGAGTATTTGAGAGGCGAAAAAGATAATGTGGAATATTACTCTGTACCTGTTTCCAATGAAGGGTTGAAAGTAGTAGCTATATCCTCCGTACAGAAGAATTCTGAAGAAATACGGAAAACCATAGAAACATTTTTTAATGAAGCGAAAAATACAATATCCGGATTTTTGCAGTTTAATATTGAAATATGCAATAAGCGCTGCTTTGAAAACCTTGTAGAACTGGCTGAATATGCACAGCAGATAATTCCGGAGAAATTCCTGCAGGAAGAGAGCAGGAAAATAAAAGTACAACCTGAAGAATATGTAAAATTGATGAAGAATTATAAATTGCTGATATCCTGTATTAATGATAAAGATTACGGGAAGGCCGACAATCTGATTGACGGATATTTTTGTGAGATCAGGTTATTGCCTGTAAGGGTTATTCAAAAATTAACCATAAATTTGTTTACAATGCTATGCAACAGGTTTTCAGAATTGAATATGAATCTTTGGGAAGCAATGAATGAACACATGGATTACCATGATATTGTTGAGATGACGAAAATCGAGGAAATAATAAAATGGAGTAAAAATACTGTCTCCGGTATAATCAGGATGATAATCAAAAGCAGGGAAAAATCTACCTTTGATATTATTGACCGGGTGGTAAAATATATGAAAGATAACTTTTATAGAGATATTTCGCTTGAAGAAGTTGCAGAAACGGTCTTTTTGAATTCCGCTTATTTCAGCCGGTACTTCAAGCAGCAAACAGGCGTCAATTTTATTGATTATCTTTCAAGGATCAGAGTTGACAAAGCTATGGAATTGTTTGGTACCGGTCGGTATAAAACATATGAAATAAGTGAAATGGTGGGATACAAAAACAGCAAATATTTCTCGAAGATATTCAAACAAACCACTGGCTATACACCTTCCGAATATTGCAGCCGCAGACTGAAAGAAGTGTGAAAGGCTATGAGTGATAAGCAAGGCATATGGTATTATATTAAAAATTACAGGTTCAACAGTTTACTCATAAAAAATTTCCTGCTGATCCTTCTGTTGATCATCCTGCCGATAGCGATAACAAGTTTAATAATATACAAAAACATGTATGCTGTTGTAGAAGAAGAAATAAGTACCATCAACATCAATTCCCTTAACAGGGTCAAGGACGTAACTGATGCTATTTTTCAAGATCTGGACAGGATAGCCACTGAGATTTCCATCATACCTGAGGTAAACTCTTTTCTTCGCAGTTCCGAAGAATTATATGACTCTGAAGAAGCATACAAAAAAATTCATGATTATCTGAATACGTTTGCATTGATTTATAGCTATATAGATTCCATCAATGTTTTTTCTACGAAAAACAATTATGTGATTTCAAACATAAGCAGCGGGTATATAGATAATTTCCGGGATCGGAGCCTGTACGACATATACATGCAAAGGGCGGACAACAGCCCGTGGATCCAATTCCGCAGTAAAAACAATATTTACCCGTATCAGATTTCATTGATAAGGCCCGCTCATATATATGGAAAGGATAAACTGGGCGCTGTGGTTGTTAATGTCAATGTGGATGAATTGGGCAAACTTATAAACCGCACTGACGAAACCCTGGATACCATTATTATTGTAAATGAATATGATACTGTTATATATAGCAGCGAGAAAAGCCTGATATCAAGAAATATCAAGGATGAGAAGCGATTTTCGATTATTCCTTGGGAAAATACCAAGTATTCGGACATTATTAAAATAAACGATCAAAATTGTATTGTTTCCATTTTAAAGTCGTCTTACCAAAGCTGGAAATACATTTCCGTACTTCCTGTCAGCGGTTTCAGCCAAAAGCAGGAAAAGGTCCGGGATTTTATTCTTGAGATCCTTTTCATAGGGATATTGGCGGCCTTTTTCATTTCACTTCTGATATCCGTAAAAACATTCGAACCAATCAGAAAAATCATGTATATAATGAGTAACCCGGTAGAATGGAGCAGCGGCAGAGGCGCAAAAGAAAAAGGCAATGCGAATGAAATAAGGGATATTGCCGGTAATATAATTAAGACCATATATTCCAACAATCAGCTCAAGGCAGAGCTGCAAGACCAGTTGTACATGTTGAACAAAGCTCAGTTGACAGCCTTGCAGACACAGATAACCCCCCACTTCCTGTATAATACGCTGGATACTATAAAATGGATGGCAGTTAAGCTTACAAACGGCAGAAATGACGTATCCGATGTGATTACCTGCCTGTCTCAGTTATACAGGATATGCCTTGATACCGAAGAGAATATGATTACTATAGAAGATGAAATAAAATATACCGGTATGTATATAAAAATCATGAAAGCGAGATACAAGGAGAAATTTACGGTATCCTGGGAAGTCGATGAAACAGTTGTGAATTACAAAACTGTCAAACTGTGTCTTCAGCCTCTAATCGAGAATGCCATTTATCATGGGTTAAAACCTTTGAGGAAAGAGGGTAATATTAAAATAACCATAAAGCCTGAAAAAGAAACCATCCTTATGGAGGTATCGGACGACGGCGCCGGTATATCCGAGCCCGAGCTGAAAAGCCTGAATGAAGCCATGCAAAAAGAATACCTTTTTGAGAGAGAAAATATCGGTGTCCGTAATGTAAACCAGAGGCTCAAGCTTATTATGGGAAATGGCTGCAGCCTTTCATTAACCGGTGGAACTGATGGAGGGACGATTGCCAGTATCAGGATACCCATGATCATATAATACTACAGCGCCAATTTCATTATAATATCGGCATTCATGCGCCTTGCAGAAATAGTGCGAAAGCTTCAGCAAACTGGTTCTGCAAGGATAAATTGGTAATCGACGCTGTAATAATGTAGTAAAAATAGTATACCGAAGTTAAAAATTTGTACCTGGGAAATAAAACAAGTAAAATTACTATGAGTTAAGTCTAATTATTTCACTTTTTAATATTGAATAGAGGTTGTATAATTTTATTGTAAAGTCTTTTAAATATTTCTTAAAAAATCAAGGAGTGACTTCAATGGTAGGTCTCAAGACGACTGAAATAAATAAAGCACCGGTTGTCAGGCGGAGCCAGTTTACACTTTACTGGAAGTACAGATACATGTTTATGCTTCTATTACCTGGCCTGGTGTCGTTGCTTATTTTTGCTTATTATCCCATGTACGGTATCATTATTGCATTTAAAGATTTTAAGTTTTTGGAAGGTATATTGGGAAGCAAATGGATTGGGTTCAAATACTTTATACAGGTATTCACTCTTCCGGAATCACTGGAGGTTATAAAAAACACATTGATTCTTAATATATACAGCCTTGTAGTCGGTTTTCCGGCCACTATTATTTTTGCCCTGCTGCTGAATGAAATAAGGATATCCGGTGTGAAGAAGGCGATACAGACCATAACCTATCTTCCTAATTTTCTATCGTGGGTCGTGGTTTCAGGGCTGGTAATGGATCTGTTATCGCCGTCCAGAGGACTTGTAAATAAAATTATCATGCTGCTGGGCGGGGAGTCGGTATATTTTCTGGCGGAGCCCTCCTTTTTCAGAAGCATCATTGTTTTTTCGGGATTATGGAAAGGGATAGGATGGAGTTCGATAATATATCTGGCTTCAATTTCAAATGCAAATCCTGAGCTATATGACGCTGCATACATTGACGGCGCAGGCAGAATAAAACGCGCCATCCATGTTACGCTCCCCGCCATGTACCCCATGATCACGATAGGATTGATCTTTTCCGTTTCAGCTCTTTTAAGCGGCGGAGACTTCGAACAGATTTTTAATTTTCTCAACAGTCAGACGAAGGATGTAGGCAGAGTACTTTCAGTTTATATATTTCAAGTGGGATTGGGTAAGTACCAGTACAGCTTCAGTACGGCGTTAGGTATTGTCAATCAGTTGGTTTGCCTGATTATGCTGGTAATAGCCAATCAGATTGCAAAACGCTTCAGTGAATACACTTTGTGGTAAACTACGGCACTATTCGAAGAGCAGGCTTTATTTCAAATAACTTTTTGTGAGGACGGTCATATGAGATTGGACAAAAAAGAAACTGCGGTTGATTATATAATTATTTTAGGTTTTGCTATATTTTGTTTTATGATATTATATCCGTTCTGGCAGATTATCGTCAACTCTGTCAGCACAGAGGCGGAAATATTCACCGACAAGATTATTACACTGTTCCCGAAAGAGTTTTATATTGGCAACTGGTCAAAGGTTTTTCGCTCGAATTTAGTCTGGCAATCGTTTTACAATACTGTTGTTATAACGCTTCTGGGCAGCATCTATTCTCTTGTATTGAGCGCGTCGTACGCGTATCCGCTGTCCAGAAAAGACCTTCCCCATCGAAACATCTGGACGCTTATCCTGCTTTTTACCATGTTTTTCAGCGGGGGTCTCATACCGTATTATCTGTTGATGCGTTCTTTAAATTTGCTCGATACGCTGACAGTTTTGATAATTGGTTCCATAAATGTCTGGAATACTCTTATTTTAAGGAATTATTTCATGGCTCTGCCGGACAGCCTGATCGACAGCGCCAAGATTGACGGGGCAAGCGATATAGGCGTATTGACGAGAATTATCGTCCCGCTTGCCGGTCCGGTCATTGCTACCGTTTTTCTGTGGAACCTTGTCGGTTACTGGAATTCATGGGTCTCAGCAATGATATACAATAGCTCGCCGGATAAGCAGGTTTTACAGATACAATTGCGGAAAATAATACTTGATTCGCAATTCAATATCATGTCGGCAAACAGAATATCAGGCGAAGAAGCAAGAACCGCGCTGGAAAAGATGCAGCAAACTGTAGAAGGGTTGAAAGCGGCAGTGCTGATTTTTACTACGTTTCCGATTCTCGCCAGCTATCCTTTCCTGCAGAAGTATTTCGTTAAAGGCATATTCATAGGCTCTCTTAAAGGATGAGGCCCTGACTGTGATGTTAATGGAAGCGATTCCCTAACAAATAAAAAAAAGGAGTGGTACAAGTGGTAAGAAAATCTTTAATTCTTTGTCTTGTTATTATCATAGCTGCAAGTATGATTTTAACAGGATGCGGCACAAAGACAAATGAAGGAGGGGACAAGACAACGACTACGGCAGGCACAACAGTCGGTACGACGGCGGCTGCCGAGATTCCTGAAATCAGCTTGATGAATAAGGACTCAAGGGATTATGGCATGAATGACGGTACCCCGATCCAGAAGTACCTTGAAGACAAATTCCAGGTGAAGTTCAAGATTATACGTGTTCCTGATGAAAAGAAAGAAGAAAAAGTCGGATTGCTGGCTGCCAGCGGTCAATTACCCGATGTAATCGGCTCGTTGGGCGATTACTGGACAAAGCTGGCCGATCAGGGCGTTTTGGGCGAACTGAACATGGAGGATTTCAAGAAATATGCGCCGTATTTTTATAGCGAGCTTATGAATTATAACGAAGTAGTTAAAATGGATACGATGGCGTATTTCAGATACAATAATAAGAACTATGGAATACCCACCATATGGTATCAAAAACCGATTTATATCAGAGACTGGCGTATGGACATGTTGAAAGAGCTGGGATTCACCGATGTGCCGAAAACTCTGGATGATTATGAAGCAATAGGAGCAAAGCTGAAGGCGGCAAATTCAAAAGCATATTTGCTTGGGGCGGCTGACAAGGATCTTTTCTGGCAAGCGTTCACAGACGTCTATTTTGCATTCGGCGTACCGGGACCTTCCGGCAATAATGGATTCATGATATTCAAAGACGGCAAGATCACAAATTCCTTATTGCAGCCGGAAATGAAGGATGCACTTGCAAAGCTTGCGGACTGGTATAAGAAGGGATATATCGACCCCGAATTTATCACTGATGACCAGCAGGTAAATATAAACAAGTTTTTGAATAAGAAACTGATATCCTATGCATGGGATAATATTTTTCAAACGGACCCAGAAACCGCTGATAACATGTACGCGAACGCTAAAAAAATTGATCCGAATGCGGAGGTCGTAACGGCGCCATGGCCCAAGGGACCGACGGGAAAAGCCGGATGGCAGATGTGGAACCCCGTTGCAGGCAAAAAAATGTTTTCAAAAAGTATGGCGGATGATCCTGTGAAAATGCAGAAATATTATGAAATGCTTGATGCTTTTAGTCAGGATGTGGAAGTATTTTATACATTAGGTAAAGGTATTAAAGGAGTAAACTGGGACATTGACAGTGATGGCTCAATAAAAACCTTAAAGCAGCTTTCTGATGCTGATATAAATGAAGTCGGACAGACATCCTGCTTCTATTACGCTTTTACTTCCGACAATGCAACCTTAAAACTCAGAAATGAGCATCCGGACCAAGGTTCTGTAAAAGTATACGGTTACTGGAATAAAGTACTGGCTATGTATCCCGATGTCTTCAAGCCTGAAAATATGAGTTTCGATGTCTTGATAACTCCGATAGACGAAGCAACCAATCAAAAGATTGCAAATATTTATGATATTCAGACGCTTATAGACAAAGTCATCGTAGGAAAAATTCCGGTCAGCCAATATGACGCAGAAATACAGAAATGGCTGAGCAGCGGCGGACAGGCGTTACTTGACTATGTAAATGCAAATGACCTGAAGTATTATGCAAAATGATTCTATCCTAAAATATAGCTAGTTAAGTTTCATGAAGGATATTTTATTTAAGCATTATGAATAGAATATCCTTCATAGCTTATTTTAATAGAAATACAGATGGATTCAGCGCCGGAAAGGTCATAATATCCGCCGGCGGCCGGCATCCAGGCCGGATGGCAGCCAAAGGGAGGAACGTTATGAGTGGTATCATGTTCAATGAAGATTGCACACACTTTGCACATAATAGATATAAAAACGGGATCAATGTCGGCTATAAGGAGCTTCAGGAATTTATTGACCAGTATGCGGGGACACAGGTAAAGGAATTTGTGATGAAAGTCAATGCAATGCTGGCGTTTTTCCCTTCAAAATCAAGGGAAAACATTCTGGATAAATACTGTAAATATCCTGAGAAATACGGGCCGGAATGTAATTATGTGAAAACCCTGGTCGATATTTTTAAGAAGCAGGGACTGGATATGTATGGGATATGGATCGACCGGCTGAGAATGCATGGGATATCCCCATGGTTGTCCATTCGTATGAATGATATCCATTTTGGAAATGCGGAAGACAATTTCTTGTTTTCGGAGTTTTTCAGGGACAACAGGCATTTGCGCCGGACCTCACACCGCCCTCGTTCGAATAGCCTTTTCGACTTTGCTTTGGATTATTCCTTTCCTGAGGTTCGAGAGCATAACCTGTCACTGATTCGTGAAGTTGTGGAGAGGTATGATTTTGAAGGGCTTGAACTGGATTGGATGCGGGAGTCGTTTTCTCTGGGAGTCGGGAAAGAATGTGATGGAAAAGATATTATCACAGCCTTCATGCAGGAAGTGCGGAGTATTCTGGACGAAGCGGAAAGAGTCAGGGGGCACAGGATAAAGATGGGCATACGGGTACCATGGAGCCCTGAAATCGCTTTGCGCTTTGGTTTGGACACGATCAGCTGGGCAAGGTGCGGTCTTGTAGATGTCATTGTCCCCATCGCCCGTTGGGAATCAACGGACAATGATATGCCTATCGACCTATGGAAACAGATTCTTTCAGGCTCGGAAGTTATGCTTTGCGCAGGGGTGGAAAGAAACATAGGAGCTACCCGGTCGAGTTACATCCTGGGAATGTGTAATTCAATGGAAACTTACAGTGGAAGCGCTGCTGCCTATCTTGGCATGGGCGCCGACAGGATATATCTTTACAATTATTTTGATGACTCCGGTAAAGACCCGTCAGAATACAGAGCGCTGCTCATGACGATAGGAGAACTTGAAACTGTTGCAGGGCTGCCCCGGAGGCATGTAGTGACAATTCATGACATAACCGCACCTGGTACGAGAGTTGCCGATATGCTTCCGCTCCGATGCAATCCGCCCGACGCAAATGGAACTCACGACTTTCATGATATCCGTATCGCTACAGGCCCGGTGACGCCAGATACTCAGGTTACGCTTATCATAGGCGTTAATAATAAGGAAGACCTGAATGCCTCTGATTTTTCAGTCTATCTCAATGGATGGTTATGTATGTTTGAAGGGGATTTTTTGCCTCCGGAACCGAGGCCGGATTGCAAACTTTATTCTTTCTGTGCAGCATGTGATGATAGGTTTCCTGCAGCCAGCATTGTGGAAATTGCTTCCGAAAAGAAACCGTTTACAGTGGAGTGGCTCGAGATCGATTTGCAATAGGTTCGGAGAAGGCGGCATAATTACTGAACAACGTCATCAATCCCCCACCTCTATAGGTGGCGGGTTTACAATTGAAAAGGCTGTCAGTGGTGAGAAACAATCTCCC
>VEPD01000393.1 GCA_012027035.1 Ruminiclostridium sp.
ATTAAAAACAGGGGTTTGTACAAGCTTGGCTGTCTCTGCATTTTTTATTGTATGTTTCCAATAGGCATGGCAATAACCTAAGGAACAATCGTTATTTTCCAAGCATTCTTTTCCACCATCGCTAGTTGGTAGCATGCAAACATCAAGTTCATATGCATATTCTTTATCAAGACCAAAAGAGTTTGCTAAAAGTCCACCTTCTGATTTGCACTTGTTGTTGTACATAATCCTTTCAACAAAGTTTGTTGGTTTTGCATCAAGTGTTGCACCTGCATAATCTGCGTACATCGACCAGATCCAAAGACCGAGTCCAAGTATGACGACTATGATAATAACCGTAAGGCCAACCCTTTTTATAGAGCCGTGAATTGGTTTAACTGGTGATGTTTCAGGCTGAGTGGATTGTGCAGTGTCTCCCATACCATCAGTTTACCACTTAATACTATTTCCTCCATAACACTGGCCATTGTTGTTGCTTGGCAGGGGTACCAGGATTCGAACCTGGAATAACGGTTTTGGAGACCGTTGTGATAGCCGTTTCACTATACCCCCGAATGAAGAAACGAAGTGTAATTACTTCGTCTCTTTATGCATCGTATGTTTTTTACAGTGCTTGCAATATTTTTTCATTTCCAGACGCGTCTTTATGGTCTTTTTATTTCGACGCGTATAATAATTAAGATTTTTGCAGTTCGTGCACTCTAGTTTTGCGAGATTATCTTGAGACATAGAATTTAGTTAGTTAATCGGTTAATGAAATATGGAATTAGCCCGGAGTCGGATTCGAACCGACAACCTGCGCTTTACAAAAGCGCTGCTCTACCATTGAGCCATCCGGGCTTATAGGTGTCTTGCGCAATCCTTTATCCAAGAATTTATTATTTCAAGTAATTTTTTATCTGAATAGCGTACTGATAATGTACCAAACTGAGAAATGCGCTTATAACTTCCTTTTTGTAACCTATGCAAATATGATTTGCTAAACTGCGACAAAGGAATTAAAGTCTTTTTTGACCAAAATTGCTTTAATTGATATTCATTTTGATCTTTATAATGGTGCAATACTACTCTTAAGCGACTGTTTGATATTCCACATATTGTTCTTAAAAATTTTAAGAACACTCTTACCATTTCCGCATCACTATTACTGAAAACTACGGAATTTCCGCCTTTCGTTCCTTCGCCCCAATAAAGCATAGTACCGGCTATTTTCATTTCCTCTTGCCTAGCGGATAATCTAGATTTAAGTGTAAACTGCTCTTTGTGATATTTGGTAATATTCAAAGCTCGAATTGCCTCGCTTCTATTTCTAAATGCTACATGATGTTTCTTAAGAACTTTTCGTACACTATATTCATTAGTCTTGAAAAGGTGAGAAATCTGCTTGACTGAATACCTCTTCTGGGTGTAAAGATCGACAAGCTTGAATTCGCTTTTCATAAATACACTTTAGCATAGCTAGAATCTATAAACAATTGTTTTAAAGAACCCGAGCCGTTGAGCGGAATTGAACCGCTGACCTACTCCTTACCATGGAGTTGCTCTACCAGCTGAGCTACAACGGCAAAATTTAAGGGGTAGATTTTTAACAATGGAGTTGCTCTTCCGGGGCAGCGGCGACTTGCCGCTGGCAATTCGCCGGACGTTCGCTTCCTCGCTTCACTCGTCGCTCTCTCCTGCCCGTCTCGCCCTTGGGCTCGACCCAGCTTTAGCTACAACGGCATAGCGAAAACGCAAACAAAGGATTTCTAGTATGTCAAAAAAAGCAGTAATTGTACACTACTTTTCCGCTTGCGCAAGCTGTTCAATAAACTCCTGAAGTTTTTGGTTTTCGGGATTCACTTCTTTAAGTTTTGTTAATGACTGATCCGCTCTGCCGAAATCACCTACTTTCATGCTGATTTGAAACAACAAATCAAGATACTTCGGATTATTCGGCGCGAATGTAATTGACTTTTCGATAAATCGCATCGACTCATCCCATTTTTCAAGCCCTATATTCGCTTCCGCAATGTCTGCGTTGATTTCTGCGGTATCATTTCCAGTAGGAACATGTCTTTCTTTCGGATCCTTCATTTTCTTATCCATCAGTACCAAAATATAACGGTACGTTTCATCAGCGCTTTTGAAATCCCTCATTTCCATATACATATCCCCGAGTTGCGTATAAATCTCGATTGAATTCGGATTTAACGTTATCATCTCGATATATTTCTGCTCTGCTTCGACATAATCTTTTTCCCCTTCGGCAACGGCTGCCTGTTCCTTCAATTTCTCAATCTTATTGTCCGTCAGGCCAGTGATTTCAGATGATTTCTTCGCAACGGAGACGGCAGCCTGACGTTCAAGCCGAAT
>VEPD01000484.1 GCA_012027035.1 Ruminiclostridium sp.
ATATATGGGGGTGTAGCTCACCTGGGAGAGCGCTTGAATGGCATTCAAGAGGTAAGGAGTTCGATCCTCCTCATCTCCACCAAAATTTTAAGTAGTAAAAGATGCCATGCGGTTAAACCCGCATGGCATCAGCCTTTTCGGAGGTTTTTACCCTCAATTTTTTACCCCTCAGTTTTATAGATGACATCGGGCTTTTTCGGAATACTGAGGGGAGTCGAACCCTCGTTTGAATCCTAATTGACAAAATAATTGATATGTTCCCATGGACGGCGCATGTAGAAGCCATAATCCTGTTGCAAAACCTGAAAGGTTGATATATCAAGGGATTGTGAGGTTGATTGCAAAAATATGTTTTGACGTGGAGGCTATCTTTCACGTCTTTTCTTTTGTAAAATATTTATGGGCTTGCCCATTTTATATAGATGATGAAGGACTGGAGATGAAATATGTTAGGATTATTCCAGCTATACCGAAAGAGAATAAAAAGCTCAGGGTTGCCGCTTACTGCCGGGTCAGCACATCAGGACCGGAACAACTGCGCAGCCTTGAGATTCAGATAAAAACCTACACGAAGATGATCCGAAGCCATAACAACTGGCTTTATGCCGGTGCGTTCTATGATATCGCAAGTGGATTGCGTCGAAGCGGCAGAACCGGGCTGGACAAAATGCTCAGGAAAGCAGCAGCGGGGAAAATTGATTACATCGTTACCAAGTCAATCAGCAGGGTATCAAGGGACACTTTGGAGGTTTTAAAAATAATAAGATTTTTAAGAGAGCGAGGGATCAATATGCATTTTGAAAATGAGAAGCTGGATTCGATTAATGCTGATAAGGAATTTGAGATTACACTGAGGGGTATGCTGGCACAGGATGAGAGCCGGAACACCAGCGAGAATATCCAATGGGGGTTTCAGCGTAAGTTTGAAAAGGGCGATATCTTCACAAAGTACAAGAATTTTATGGGATATGACTGCGTAGACGGTGAAATAGTTATAGATCCGGAGCAGGCAGAGGTTGTAAGAAAGATATTTGACTTATATTTGCAAGGCCTGTCATTCAGACAAATAAAGTCTTTCCTGGAATCCCAGGGGATAAAGACTGCAACTGGCAAGGAGACTTGGGATGCAAAAACGATTCAGAGGATGTTGATCAACGAGAAATACAAGGGAGATACAATGCTGCAAAAGACCTTTACCGAGGATTTTATGACCGGTAAGAAAAGCAAGAATATTGGGCAGCGAAACAGATATTATGTGAAGGACAGCCATCCGGCTATTATTTCTGCCGAAGTATTCGACAAGGTACAGGAGGAAATGGTAAGGCGTGCAAGGCTTGTCCGCAAAGAGGATGGCACGGTAGAAGCCAGCGGAAGCAAATACAACGGCAAATACCTTCTGGGGAATTTGCTTGTATGTGGCGATTGCAGTGCCTCATATCGGAGAAGAACTGAAAGGGGCAAGGTGGTTTGGAGATGTGCAACACGGATTGAAAAAGGAAAAGAGGCATGCCCGTATTCTTCCACTCTTAATGAAGAATGGATCAAGAAGGTTCTTAGTGAAATGGTTTGCACTGATAATATTTACGATGAAAACATCGTTAGAAATCAAGTTGATAATATTCAGGTTTTTGAAAAGCATATAGAATTTTTCTACATAGATGGTGCTAAGTTAAATGTCTCAATATGATTGCTTTTTTGTTCTGTATATATATTATAAGGACTTTGCCATTTTGAACTTAAAAGTCAATCTAATTAGAAGTTGATATAAAATTTCTAATTATCAACTTGACTTGTGAGAAAATAAATAGTAAAATTAAACATGTATAAAACGTGTTTAATTTTACTTTATTAGAGGTAATATATGAAACAAGATAAAGCGAATGCAAAAACTAAAATCTATCAAGCCACATTGGAGCTGTTGGCCAGCGGAGAGGAAGCAAGCCAGATATCGTCCAGGCAGATCGCTGCGAAAGCCGGTGTGAATCTCGCACTCGTCAATTACTATTACCAGTCGAAAGAAAATCTGTTAAGTGAAGTTGTTGGCAACATGATGGGGAAAATCATTAGTCAGATTATTGAGGACGACGACAGTAGCCCGGGAGATGCTGAAAGCAGATTGAGGGATATATTAACGTCGACAATAGACGTTGCATTCATGCATGAAAATATATGTAAAATTGCAATCAGAACGGAACTTAAAAGGGGCTGCGTTAATTCGTGTACGATGATTATGCCCTTTTTGAAAGAGATGTTTACAGGGTATAGCAAAACAGATTTAGACATCATTGCATTGCAGTTCATGCTTCCGTTACACCATATCTTTCTTGAACCGGAGCTTTACGGCAGGCTTTTGGATACTGATTTTTTTGATAAAGAAAAAAGAAATCAGAAAATCAATCAAATGATCGGATGTATTTTAGCTAGAATATCTAGATGATAATTGAGAATTCAAGAAATGGAGTTTTAGTATGAATGTCTTATGTGTGGCTGATCCGGATCTTAAAGATGGCTTGTATCCGGTATTGATAGAAAAAATTGGAGGGACCGTCAACGAGCTGTGCCATCAATTGGAGATAATGGAACTTGATAAAAGTAGCGTGTTACCATGCCGTGGATGCTTTTTTTGTTTCACAAAACATCCTGGGATATGCGTATGCAGAGATTTGATGCCTGAATTGAAACAAAAAGTCCGGTGCTGTGGAATGCTAATCATATTAACACCTGTTCTATTTGGATGTTTTTCCTCGATTATAAAAAATACAATTGACAGGGGATTGATTGGACAGGTTGGTTTGAAAGAAAAATATCCTATTCAATTATTAATAGGATATGGCTATGATATCAGTGACGAAGAAAAAAGCACTTTTATTGATATCACCAGACTCCATATGGGTCAGGCAGATATAGTCCACTCGGAATTTAAGAATGACAGCATTGAATCATTTGTAGTTAGAAGAGAAACAGATATAGACGATATCTGCAGAAGAATAAAAAAATCTTTAATGGAGAGGATTCAATGAAAAATATTTGTTTTATCAATGGTAGTCTTAGAGGTTCAGAAGCCTCCTCATTATCTTTTATTAATGATATGGACGGAAGGTTTCACGATAATGTAAAGAGTGATATTATCAGTGTCAAAGCGGGAGTATCCACTGCTTATACAGAAGAAACCTTTATAAAGACTGCAGTAGCGGATGCTTTAATTTTCACTTTCCCACTTTTTGCATATAGTCTTCCCGGAGCCTTAATGAGATTCCTGGAAGAATATTGGAAATATATCCAGCTTGGCAATAATTACAATAAAGAAGCCAGAATATATGTAATCGTTAATTGCGGTTTTCCAGAACCAACGATCAACAAGGAAGCCGTTCGCATAATTAAGAATTTTTGTACTCGTCTTAACCTTAGATGGCGTTTTGCGATTTGTATTGCCTCGGGGCCGCTCATTGTCAAAACGAAAAAAGTCCCCTTTTTGGATATAAAGTTAAAAAGGGCTTTTAATAGTATTGTTAATGATGTTTTAGTTGGGAACTGCGAAAATATCCATGACGTTTACATAAGGCCAATTATCCCCAAACCCATTGTGTTAATGATAAAAAAACAATTTGAAAACAAAATAAAACACAGAAATGAAACACCAAATTAAGACAAGATTTTGCTATACTTCATACAGTTCGGTTAATATTAGAGGAGAACAGGCGTGAGAAGAAGTTTGTTTAGTGCTGCGGCTGCAAAAGGCTCAGCGACTACCCCTTTGAAAATCCTGCAGTTTCTCTGTTACCTTGCCCTGACGGTTGTGGTTCCAGCGGTCGGCCTTATCCTTGGAGGTATGAGTATTGCCAAGGGCTGTGGCAAGAGAAAGACGCAAGGGTTAATTCTCTTTGTCATAGCAAACGTATCCATCTTTGCGTATGGTGCTCTTTTTACCATCATCATGGCGCAGTTAAGATAAGGATTTACACCGCACAAACTTCAGATGTTAATATTGCCGTATAACTAATCCTTATGCCGTCTTGATGGATGACAAAAGGTAGTTTGCGGGATACGAACTCATTTCATACAGGAAAATCCAGAGGCATCGGGACAGCAATCCTATAAGGGCAAGGAATGAATGTGATTTCTATACCCCGCCGCCAAGGGGCCACCAGCTCCAAGCGGCATCTTTTTTAACCGTTCAAGGCACGTGGAGGTAACAGTCCTGTTGCAACGTGTGGAACGCTGACTTTGCAAGGCCCTAACGGGATTATGGCAAGAAATATGCTTTGACGTGAGTGAATTCCCTCACGTCTTTTCTTTTTGGTAGAATATTAATGGGTATCTCATTTTATATAGATGTGAAGGACAATGAAAAATGTAAGGATTATGAAATTGCAACAATACTTCTATAAAGATTCCGGTTGAGCGTAATTGAAGAATTGAAGAAAAACAGAGAATTGGAAGACAAATAATAAATAGTGTGCATTTTATAGATACAGGAATTCATGACAAGAGGTAAATATCATGCAAGAAACCATCCGAGCCCTATCATTCAATCCAAACGAAGAGATATCGGAAAGCGTATTCAGTGAAATGCCAACAGGCAATGAATTGCAAGATTCATCCCAAGAAATGTCCCTTAATCAACTGGATGATTACCACCTGAACCACCCTGATATTAACGAAGCAAAAAAACTGGAAGAGCATTTTAAATTATTTGATATTTTCCGGGTGCGCAATCCGCAGATGATAACGCTTATTCTAGCCGGAGCAAAATCTATAGCCACCACACTCGGTCAGTTCACCTTGGAAGAAGCCAATAACATTCTTGGTTATACGAAAAAAAGTAATCGCGAT
>VEPD01000059.1 GCA_012027035.1 Ruminiclostridium sp.
CTCCCAGGTGAGCTACACCCCCATATTCATTTCACACAGCATATGCGCATAACCTATTGTAATACATAGCGTATATGCAGTCAAGTGAATTGAACTATTCTGCTGTTTACATATTTTACCCGGCTATACCGCAGATCATTATGCTGTAAAGCTTCTGCCAGAATTACGGGCGTCCAGCTATCGTCTTTGTCCAGATCCGGAAAAAATGCGTCAGCATCGTAAGTTTCTTCAAACTTGGTGATTATAGCTTCGGAGCAAAAGGGTAAAAGTTCGGAATAAACCTGAGCCCCGCCTATCACATATACGTCGTCTTCAGCGTATGAGGATGTTATTTCAAACAACTCCTTTAGTGATATGCAAATTGTAACTCCGGGAAGACTGTAATCCTTATTTGTACTGAGCACTATATTAGTACGTCCTTTTAGGGGTTCCCGCCCAGGCAGCGATTCAAACGTAGATCTTCCCATGACTACTACCTTGCCCATTGTAGTCTGCTTGAAAAACCTCATATCCTCCGGGATTCTTTTCAGTAAATCCCCTTTATATCCGATTCCCCAGTTTTTATCTACCGATAGGATTGCTTTCATTTCAATTACCTTTCCGCTGCTTTTACAGGTATAAATGGTACTCAAGAGCAATGATTTGCCCTTGAATATATTATCTCATCATATAGCCACCGGAATTTTCTTTATTTGCTCCCCGTATTTATACCCTTCCAATGAAAAATCTTCTACCTTGAAATCGTAAAAATTCTTCACAGCCCTGTTCATTATCAGCTTTGGAGCCTCAAACAAGGGTCTTGCAATCAATTCCCCCACCAAAGGGATGTGCCTGTCATATATGTGGGCGTCAGCAATAACGTGTACAAATTCGCCTGCTTCGAGACCGGTTACCTGGGCAAGCATCATAACCAGTACGGAATACTGGCAGACATTCCAGTTATTTGCCACCAGCACATCCTGGGATCTCTGGTTCAGTATTGCATTCAGCTTGTTGCCCGTGACATTGAAGGTCATACTGTATGCACAGGGATAAAGGTTCATTTCATGCAGGTCGTCATGATTGTACATGTTGACAATCAATCTCCTGCTATAAGGATTGTTTCTTAAATCATAGAGCAACCTGTCTACCTGGTCGAATTCTCCTTCTTTGTACAAGTGTTTTATTCCCAGTTGATAGCCGTATGCCTTTCCAATGGAACCGTCTTCGTCCGCCCAGCTGTCCCATATACGGCTGTTTAGGTCTTTGATGTTGCTGGATTTCTTCTGCCATATCCAGAGAATTTCGTCAACAGCAGCTTTCAAATTTGTCGGTCTTAAGGTGAGTATGGGAAATTCTTCTGAAAGGTTATATCTGTTGACTATACCGAATTTTTTAATTGTATGGGCGGGCGCGCCGTCTTCCCAGCGCGCCCTGACGATCTCCCCCTCTGAAGAAGTACCCGATTCAAGTATGTCTTTGCACATTTCGATAAATATGGCGTCAGCTTTGCTCATTTTGGTATACCTCCCATGCAATGCCGGTATCCGGAAAAAGTAACATTGATAATAGCTTTATCTATATAATATTTGCTTTAGTGCCATCAATACCATACATATCAATCCAATCATGGCTTGATTTTTCCGGAGTTGTCACTTCGCAGGCTTTTTGCAAATTGCTTATAAAATAGTATTCAGCGGCATCTTGTCATTTCGACTTTGCTCTTATCTCATCAAGTATCTATTCTGTAAAAGTATCCAGCGGCATTGCTCCCAGATCGCCATCCTTACGGGATCTTACGGCCACCTGCCCGTTTTCCATTTCTTTATCTCCGATAACCAGCATGTAAGGCGTCTTTTCCATCTGAGCCTCTCTTATCTTATAACCTATTTTCTCGTTTCTAAGGTCAACCTCCACCCTTATCCCCTGCACCCGAAGTATTTTTTGCACTTTACCGGCATACTCGAAATGCTTTTCAACTATGGGAAGTATTTTTACCTGTAACGGCGACAGCCATAACGGAAGCGCGCCTGCATATTTTTCGATCAGAAGCGCCAACGTCCTTTCATAGCAACCTATGGATGTTCTGTGAATTACATATGGGTACTTTTTTTGTCCATCGCGGTCAACATATTCCATGCCGAATTTTTCAGCCAGAAGAAAATCTATCTGGACAGTTATCATTGTGTCTTCTTTTCCATGAACATTCTTAATCTGGATATCAAGCTTCGGTCCATAGAAAGCGGCTTCCCCGTCTGCTTCCTTGTAGGGGATGCCGAGCTTGTTCAGGATTTCACGCATGCGCCCCTGAACTTCCTCCCACTGCTCTGCCGTTCCTATATACTTCTCCTTGTTGGCCGGATCCCACTTAGAAAAACGGTAAGTTACGTCTGAATCAAGCCCGATAGACTTCAGCATGAAATTTGCCAGATCCACGCATCCTGCAAACTCCTCTTCCAGCTGTTCGGGCGTACAGGCAAGATGACCCTCCGAAATGGTAAACTGCCTTACACGGATTAGTCCGTGCATTTCGCCTGAAGCTTCATTCCTGAAAAGTGTGGATGTCTCGTTGAATCTCATGGGCAATTCACGGTAGCTTCTCAGCCTTGCAAGATAAACCTGGAACTGGAATGGGCATGTCATCGGACGAAGGGCGAAAACCTCCGCTTTTTCATCATCAAAGGAAGCAGGGTCACCCATTACAAACATACCTTCCCTGTAATGGTCCCAGTGTCCGGAGATTTTATAAAGGTCGCGCTTTGCTATAAAAGGAGTTTTAGTAAGCATATACCCGCGGCGTTCTTCCTCGTCCTCCACAAACCTTTGCAATATCTGTATAACTTTGGCGCCTTTCGGCATAAGGATAGGTAAGCCCTGTCCGATATAATCGACCGTCGTAAAAAATTCAAGTTCCCTTCCAAGCTTATTATGGTCACGCTTCTTCGCTTCTTCAAGCATGGCAAGGTATTCATCCATCTCATTCCTTTTTGTGAATGCAGTTCCGTATATCCTCTGAAGCATCTTATTTTTTTCGCTTCCACGCCAATATGCCCCGGCAATCTGCGTCAGCTTCAAGGCCTTTACCTTGCCGGTAGACGGAATATGCGGCCCTGCACAAAGATCGACGAATTCTCCCTGCTTGTAAAAGGAAATGATTTCACCATCCGGCAGGTCTCTTATCAATTCTACCTTATATGGTTCCGCCTTTTCCTCCATGAATTTTATTGCCTCATCCCGTGGAAGAGTGAATCTTTCCAAAACCACATCTTCTTTAACGATTTTATTCATTTCACTTTCAAGCTTCTCCAGATCCTCCGGTGAAAAGGTTCTATCAATATCAAAATCGTAGTAATAGCCGTTTTCTATAGCAGGTCCGATAGCCAGCCTGGCATTGGGGAAAACTCTTTTTACAGCCTGTGCCAATATATGTGAAGCTGTATGCCGCAAGGCATGCTTTCCAGCATCGTCATCGAATGTGAGCAGATTAAGCCTGCAGTCCTTCTCAAGCTTTGTACCCAGATCCTTCACAACACCGTCGATCTCAGCTACCAGCGCAACCCTTGCCAGACCTGCGCTGATGCTCCCGGCCACTTCCATTACAGTTACGCCATTTTCATATTCCCTGGTGCTGCCATCTTTTAAAGTAATTTTTATCATATAAGTGTCCTCCTTTTTAATCCAATACATAAAGCAATCCGCCGCTTATCACGCTTTCAAATAAAAAAACCCGCCGCTTGCTATTAGCAAGGGACGAGAGTCATCTCACGTGGTTCCACCCTAATTTGGTCTCAATATGATTATAACGTAATCAACATTTTGTCTCGGGGGTAGTCTTCAACCGTTCTGCCTTAAGATTGCTTACAGCCCCGGCAACCCTTCTCTTGAAAGGAGCTTATCGGTTTACTCGTCCCATCATTGACTGCATTTCTTTTCTTTTTATTTATTATATCCCAAAATGCAAGTATGTCAACAGAAAAATTACCTTCCGGTTTAAATCTTATTTATATTGGTATATAATTAATTAAAATATTACTGAAATAGCACTTTCTGCAATAAATAGGAGGCTCCTAAAATGGACAAATTCTCGATTGTAGATATAGGCGGCTTTGCAAAAGACATTCCTTATCTTGTACGTGAAATGAGGCAGAAAGGCCTTATTTCGGCAACCGAAAAGGATGTGGGCGGAGATACGGTTTATCTGACCAATAATCTGTTTGCCGTAAAAAAAATCATGAGCGATTATGAAGGATTAATGCTTGATATTCACAGGCCGAGATAAGGGAATGCTTGGTATAGTTATTGCCGGACAAGCCCCTCGGCGCATATTTCCTGGAAATAGCGCCCCCTTTTACTTTATGGTATAATATGGTAATACAATTGCTTGTATTGTACAAAAGAGGCGTACTGAAATATGAGGGAAAAAAGGCTTAAAAAATTCAAAAAGGGCAGACATAAAAAGGTTCGCAGGATTTTCCTGTTTTCCTTTGTGGTGCCAGTGATACTGGCAATACTTGGTTATCTTGTAGCCGCAGTAATAATACTGCCGGCCATGTGAGCAGCTGCTGATTTGAAAAATGAAGCTGTAAAAATCATAATTCGGAAGTTCATCCTGATTCGCGGCGAGGAATATGTTTGTTCATATTGCATAAAAAAAACTTCACCGGATATAAAAAAGTTGTTAAAAAACAATATTTAAAAAAAGGTGGAAGCACTGTATAATATAAATTAGAAAACATACATAAAGTTTTCCTCCTTTTTTAATATAAAAGCAAAAGCCGGCTGGTCGTAAGCCGGCTTTTGCTTTTTTCATTTCCCGATCATATCCGTATTCCTGGAAAAGGGCTTGTCAAATTCCGCATGGGTGTAAACTTCCCTTTTTTCTCCTTCAATTAGAAACTGTACCTGTTTGACAGTATTCAATTCAGTCAGGGAATTCACTATGGAATTCAAGGTCATTGATTCTCCCGCCGTACCTCCCGGATGATTGTCGACAAATTCCTTTGAAAGATCAAGCGTACATATCCCATCTTCAGTTACGGCCGATAAAAGCTTTGTACCTTCCGGAATAACCGGATGCAGCTCTTTGCTTTCAGGCCCCTTCATAAGCTCAAGAAAAATTACTCTTTCAACTGAATCGCCTTCGTTCACAATAGCTTCGCGTTGTTCAGCAACTACTTTATCCGCATTGGAATTTCCGAAATATAAAGTAAGTGTTTTGATTTCACCGGGAATCGGCGCTCCATCAGCATCCAGGGCGGTTGGCAGCATATCGCCAAGAGGTTCTCCGCTCAGTCCTATAAGGTCTTTCCCCTCAACCATGATTCTTACCTTTTCTACACCCGGAATCTCAGTCAGAGTATTTACAATTGAAATCCTTTCGGTAATTGCAGAAAGTCCCCCGACAACAGCATTAAATTCCTTGGAAAAATCAGCAATAGCTACTTTGTTTTTCAAATTGACGCCACGGACTGTAGTCCCTTCCGGAATAGTCTGTCTGAGCCCTTCAGTCTTCGGCCCGTCCAGCAGCGCCAATATGCATGCTCGAAGTATTGCTCCGTCTACCACCCGGATATCCCTGGCTTCCTTCCTGACTGCACTATTATCTTCCGATGCGAAATAAAGGTTCACTTTCAGTAACTTACCCTGGGCTGTCTGCGTATCTGCATTTTCTGCTGCATCAGCCTCAGCAGATGTATCCTGGCTGGTATTTTCAGTATTGCCCGAAGTGTTTTCGGTTGTTGTGTTTTTTGTGCCATTGCCGCCTAATAGGTTGCAACCGGTCATTGATAACAAAACTGCGGCTATAAGCATTATTATGATGGCTCTTTTCATACTTACCCTCCCAATCAATCAATGATGTTTCACTGTAGCGCTATCACAATTATATGACGCGCTTGACCGCTCTTATGTTCCTGAAATACAAATATGTCAATTAATGGTTATGAAGTCCTTGATGCTTGCAAATCTGCTTTCTTTTATCCGAGGTACCTTCATTATATCTTGAATTGCCTTGAAAAGTCCATTATTTTCCCGGTAGGAAATAATATCCCGGGCTGTCGCCTCACCTATCCCCGGAAGAGTATCGAGTTCGCTGGCAGTCGCGGTATTGATATTCACCCGGGCATTGGACGGATTCGCATATTGGGGTTCGTTGACCACCGCTCCGCCACTGTCCTTAACCAGCCTGACGCCTTTTCCGGCTTCACTGGGCTCTCCGGCTCCCTGTGCGTTTTCCTGCAATTCCTTTTTTGATTTGATATAGAGCATCAGATTCTCTTCAAGTTTATATACAAGGTTTATATTCTCCGGGTCGGCGTCTTTACCGAACCCTCCCGCAAGTTTAACGGCATCGTCTATCAGCTGGCCTTTTTCAATTGTTACAATGCCGGGCTTGTTTACACAACCCACAACATATATTTTGATTTCTTCCTTTTTCTTTTCTTCGCTGGTCTCAGTATTTATTTCCCCATTTCCGGTTTCATTGCCGGCCGTAATATCTTTCTCAGCCAACGGATCATTCTTGCTGCTTTGAGAATCAATTATTATGTCCCGGTCGCTTTTTATGATAAGATATCCGCCCAAAGCGGCAAGGAAAATCAATACCGTCGCTATTACAGCAATTACTTCTTTTTTTAAATTGATCTGTATGCCAAAAATGCTGATTGTCATTTGTTTCCTCCATTTTTTTGTATTTTATTCTATATTGCTTGCATATTTCCCTTTTTTTACTAAAATTTTTTTTATTTTTCTTAACCATTTTAAGAAGTTTTTTGGTATACTTTTAAGGGGCATCTTACAATATCCTGGAGGAGCTAATGAAAAAACCGGTACATATTATTATCATACTGATCATATTCCTGATAAATTTTCACATCGCTGCAGCTGAAGCGCCGTCAATAAACGAAGGCTCATCCATACTTATTGATTCAAAAACCGGACAGGTCCTGTATGAAAAAAACTCAGACGCCAAAGGCCTGTTCCCTGCCAGTACCACTAAGATTATGACAGCCATCATCGCTCTGGAAAAGGGTAAGCTGGACAGTATGATGACAGCCAGCCAGGAAGCAATAGACGATATAGGCAAGGATGGAAGCAATATAGGTATTATGGCTGGAGAACAGCTGTCGCTGGAAAATCTTCTTAAAGCTATGCTTATCAGCTCTGCAAATGAAACCGCAAACATAATAGCAGAGAATATCAGCGCCACCAGGCAGGAATTCGTAGATCTTATGAACCAAAAGGCAAAAGAGCTTGGCGCAAGCAATACCAACTTTGTTAATCCGTGCGGGGCTCATGACTCCAATCATTATACTACAGCGGCAGACCTGGCAAAGATAACCCAATATGCAATGACTTTTCCAAAATTCAGAGAAATCGTCAGGATGGACAGTTATCAGCTTCCGCCTACCAACAAGCATGATAGCTGGCCGGTTTTGACCACCACCAACAAGCTGATGCAATCAGACAAAAGTGAAAACTATACGATTATAGGCGTCAAGACCGGTTACACCGGTCCGGCAGGTCACAACCTGGTGTCTGCGGCAGTCAACCTGGATGGGATGGAGCTTATATCCGTTGTGATGAATATTAAAAATGAGGGTTCCCAGGCAAATGTCAAAAGGTATTCAAAAGATCTGCTTGATTATGGTTTCAATAACTTTTCCCTTGTAACTCTGAAAGCCGATTCACAGGTTTTTCGAAGCGTACCGGTAGAGGATGCGGCGGATGAAAACCCTCTTGACCTTTTAACACGGGGTGAAGTCAAATATATAATGCCCAATGATAAATCCCAATGGAATGTTAAAGAAATTATCGAAGTAAGAGACCCTATTGTTGCGCCGGTTAATAAGGGTGATATCATGGGGCATATAGAGTATCAGTTAAACGGCGCCGTCATCGGCAAGGTTGACCTTTTGGCGGCACGCCAGGTGGAGATCAAGCCGCAGGTAAAGCTCATGAACAGCTTTGAAGCCTTTTTGGAGAATAGAATATTGCAAAGTATCTTATTGACAATATTCATATTGTCAATAGCACTCATTATATTAAGACTGGTTTTACGCACTATATCAAGGCGGGTCAACGCAAGAAACGTTAAACCGGATTTCCGGCGCAAATGCGCTGGTGAAAGGAAATTGCCAAAATAATCGGAATATCATATAATAAAAAGGAAAAGTGTATTGGTACTACAGCGTCCGCTGTAGCATTGGAAGGAGTTTTTAAAATGGCGGCAAATTCCATCTACCCCATACATCCCATCACAGACCTGAAAGATATGTTGGAGCAAAGCGGCAGGCTTTTTGCAGAAAAAGATGCATTCTGGATAAAATCCGATAATGAAAGCTATAAAGGAATAAAATACAGGGAATTTAAAAAAGATGTTGACGCACTGGGTACAGCTTTTCTGAGCCTCGGTCTGAAAGGCGCTTTTATTGCCGTCATCGGAGAAAACCGGTATGAATGGTGTTTGACTTATCTTGCTGCAGTCAACGGTACCGGTATCACGGTACCTCTTGACAAGGAACTGCCGCCTGTTGAAGTAGAAAACCTTCTGCAGCGTTCAGGAGCAAGAGCGGTAATTTTCTCCGGAAAGCATGAAAAAGAGATGAGGCAAATATCAGCTTCAATATCAACTGTAAAATATTATATCAACATGGACGCCGCTGAGGATGAGCAGGGATTCATGTCATTCAACCGGCTGTTGGGTAAGGGAAGGGAACTGCTTGAAGGCGGAGACTGTTCTTATACCGATGCTAAGATCAATGCAGAGGAAATGAGCATTTTACTGTTTACTTCCGGTACTACCGACCTTGCAAAAGGCGTAATGCTGTCTCATAAAAATATCTGCTGGGATATAATGGCTGTAAGCTCCATTATATATATCGACCCCAATGACTCCGTCCTTTCCATTCTGCCTTTGCACCATACGTATGAATGCACCTGCGGTTTTCTACTAATGATCTACAGCGGCTGCAGAATTTCATTTACCGAAGGCCTCAAGCATATCGGCAAAAACCTGAAGGAAACAAGTCCTACTCTCCTGCTGGCCGTGCCTCTTATCCTGGAAGGCATGTATAAAAAGATATGGGAACAGGCTGCAAAAAAGAAAGGTATGACCACAAAACTCAAGATAGCACTTTTTATAAGCGGTATCCTGTATGATACTTTTAAAATCGATGTGCGAAGAAAGCTTTTTCATCAGGTACACGAGAATATAGGCGGAAAAATGAGGCTTGTCATTTCCGGAGCCGCCGCCATCGATCCAAAGGTTTCAAAAGGCTTTCGAGCCCTTGGTGTAAAAGTTCTTCAAGGCTATGGGTTAACTGAGTGTTCACCCATTGTCACTGCAAACATGGAGAATAATTTCAGGGATGATTCCATAGGAATGCTGCTGCCTGGAATGGAAGGACGGATTGAAAATCCCAATGCCGATGGCGTCGGTGAGTTGGTGGTAAAGGGTGGCAATGTGATGCTGGGGTATTTCGGGAATACCCTCGCAACCGGGAAGATATTGAAGGACGGCTGGCTTTATACCGGTGATTTGTGCAGAATGGATATCTCAGGCTTCTATTATATGACCGGCAGGAAAAAGAATGTAATAGTGACCAAAAACGGGAAAAACATATATCCGGAAGAAGTAGAGGCCTATTTGAATAAAAGCCCGTATATATTGGAATCACTGGTTTGGGGCAAGCTCGACGATGAATCTGAAGAGACCTTTGTATATGCGCAGATTGTACCTGCCCTTGATATGATCGCAGAAAAGCTTGGAAAACAGGATGTTTCACAGGATGAGGCCTTCAATGCCATAGAACCGGAAGTGAAAGCCGTAAACAGGAATAAGCCGCTTTACAAGAGAATCCGCAGATTCACCATCCGGGAAGAAGAGTTTGCTAAAACATCCACGAAAAAGATAAAACGCTATGTTGAAAGAATAGAGTGAAATGGAAGGGCGACCAATGGCCGCCCTTTGTTGTAGCCATCCCTATTTTGTTGTAAATGTGCAATTGATTTGAACGTCACAGATAAGTTGAAGGCTTTTCTCCCAAAGCTTCTGTGCCAGATTTGAGTCAAGTCTACTGGATCCAAGCTTTATTTCTTTATCCCTGTGAAAAACATTCAGTCTATTGTTCATCAAAGATTTATCTGTTGTATAGTATTTAGAAATATTGCCTATTTTTTCAGGCGATATTCCAAAAAACCACAGGTATAGTTTAAAAATTGACTTTAGTGGTTGAGGGTATGGATTAACAACCCCTGTGCGGACAGTACCCGGCCAAACAAGAATGAATGCGGCTTGCCTACCGCTCATACGCTTTGAATACTCAACGGCCATTAAATCATTACAAAAGGACCCGCGCTTAAGCGCATTCATAGCTGAATAGCTTTTTTCCATTTGAAGGTCCGAAAAGTCAATTTCTCCATAATTTTGACCTGGGGTTGCGAAGTCGACAATCCGCGTTTCTCCTCTAATACCAATGACGCTGTCTAGGAATTGGATTAAGGCAAAGCGACTAAGGTAGTAAAGTGCAAATGACTTTTCAAAGCCTTCACTTGTTATTTTACGCTTTAGTTGCATTTGAAATGCACAAAGTACCAAGATGTCCAGATGCTCAAATTGGGATAGAAATAGTTTCGATATACGTGAGACTTCCGAAATAAGAGATAAGTCGGCTTTCCAGAATTGGATCCGGCCCCCGCCTGCAGCTTGTTTTATTTCACTTGCCGCAGCTTTGCCCTTTTCTTCAGTATGTCCAACAATAATAACGTTATAGCCAAGCTTGACAAGTTCCTTGGCATATGCTTTTCCAATACCGTCGGTTCCACCTGTAATCAATGCATTACGCCCCATATAATCCTTCTCCTTTTTATTTATATTTGCATTCATATTATTCAATCGTACCCGGGCAGGGTAATCTCCATTGCCACTTTACGATATATTTTTGTATCCAGAGCGGCCTTAATGTAATCCAAAATTTCCTTGACCTGATTGCACGCGTCTGCGTGACTGATATCCCCACTGCGAAAAACTTTTTCGCGAATGATTTGCATCCCTTGCAATAACGCCCCGGCATAAACCTTGAAAAATTCGAGGTCTGCGACTGCCAGCCCAAGGTCCAACAATTTCTTGACATTGCAAGCGATATTCACATCCAAACCATCGTAATGTTCGCCTTCGGTAGTGGCGACAGGCATCAGAATGCCCATTTTACTCAGGACTTCCAGAGTTTCCACCGGCAAGCCCGTCATCACCACCACTTCCATCAGGTTGACCGGTTCGATCTCCTCGCTTCGCCCGACGGGACGAAAAATATCTTCCAGTGTCAATTTCATATCCTGGATGTCGTTCACTTGTTTCCCTCGCCGTTTGGCATCCAGCACCAGCCTGATCACCGAGAGAGGCAGGTAACGCTTTCCTTTGAGCTCTTTGATGAGCCGAATATCATCAATGTACTCAGGGTTGTAATAAGCCATATTGGGAGAGGTCTTTGTGGGAGGGGGGAGCAAACCTTCGCGCAGGTAATAGTGAATGGTCTGAATGGAAACGCCCGTGGCATCAGCCAGTTCACGGATACGTATAAGTTTTTTATCATTGCTCATTTTTTATCCCCTTCTCCGAATAGTATTGAGTATCATATATCAGTATATAGTAATACTATATACCGGTCAAGAGAATGTTAGTTTTTCAGGTGTATAAATTATGGGTGCTAACTTAAGCTATATTTTATAAGAAATGCACGGATAAAAAAAGAAACCTCTTAAATTTCGAGGTTAAACTACTTTTCTAAAAATCTTGATTTGGGAGCACTGAAAATATTACTTCCAATTTTTCTGAAAACACTGGCTGCAATAGACAGTATTTTCAGAAACTTATAAGGGAAGTTATATTTTCACCAGTGCTTAATATTATTATTTGACTACTATATTAACCAGCTTGCCTGGTACTGCAATGACCTTGACTATTGATTTACCCTCAATCAAAGCCTTCACTTTGTCATCCTTCATGGCGGCTTCTTCAGTCTGCTCCCTGCCGAGTCCCGAAGGCAGTATGATCTTGTCTCTCACCTTGCCGTTCACTTGAACGGCTATTTCAATTTCATCCTTTATAAGTGCTTTTGCATCCCACTCAGGCCATTTCTGATTGAAAATGGAATAACCCATACCCAGTTTCTGCCACATTTCCTCTGCAAAGTGCGGGGCAAAAGGCGCCATCAGCTTGATCAGATCTTTTAAAGTATTGAGATATAGCGCCATATCCTTGACGCTTACCGATGAATCGTATTTATACAAGGCATTTAAAAGTTCCATAAGCCTTGCTATGGAGGTGTTGAACTGGAACTTTTCAGCATCTTCACTCACACCCTTGATGGAAGCATTCCTTATGAAATTCAGTTCCCTTTCTTCGCTTCCTAGTGCTCTGCTGTCTGCCTTTCTGTCGGCGACAGCTGAATCCACCAGTCTTTCCACTCTGCTGACGAATCTGGATATCGCCTTTATACCATCATCGCTCCACGGCCCGCCTTCAGTATAGGCAAAGCCGAAGCCCAGATACATTCTGAAGATGTCGGAGCCGTTTTCAGTTATATAGTCGTCGGGAGATATGGTATTACCTTTGGATTTACTCATTCTGCTGCCATCCGGGCCTAATATCGTCCCCTGATGGACAAGGGACAAAAACGGCTCGTCAAAATGCAGATAGCCCATATCACGCAAGGCTTTGGTAAAAAACCTGGCATAAAGCAGATGCATGGCCGCATGCTCGGCGCCGCCTACATACTTGTCAACCGGCAGCATCTTATCGATCCAATCCGTATCAAAGACCTTGCCATTATTCCTGTTATCCGGATAACGCAGGTAATACCAGGATGAACATACAAAGGTGTCCAGGGTATCCGGATCCCGTTTAGCCGGGGCTCCGCATACGGGACAAGGGGTATTGATATATTCCTCACATTTTGCCAGAGGCGACTCCCCATCCGGTGTAAACTGTACATTATAAGGCAGCTCGACCGGCAGATCCTTCTCGGGTACCGGTACTACACCGCAGTTCTCACAGTGTATAATGGGAATGGGAGATCCCCAGTAACGCTGTCTTGAAACCAGCCAGTCCCTCAGTCTGTAATTTATTTTGAATTCAGCCCTGTTATCGAATTGAAGCTTTTCCGTTATACCTTTTTTGGCTTCCTCTGATTTCTCGCCTGTAAATTCTGCACTGTTTACAAGAATTCCGCAGTCGGAAAACGGCAGCGCGTCATTAAAGCCATCCTGTGATTCAATAACGCGTTTAATAGGAAGATTGAATTTCACCGCGAACTCATAGTCACGTTCATCATGTGCAGGGACTGCCATAATACAGCCGGTACCATAGCCGGACAGGACGTAATCGGCTATCCATATGGGTATTTTTTCACTATTTATGGGATTAACGGCGTATGCACCGGTAAAAACACCGGTCTTTTCTCGGACAGTAGACATTCTTTCTATGTCGGTCTGCCTTTTTGCCGCTTCCCTATATTCCTCAACGTCATTTTTATATTTGTCTGCTGTAATTTTATCCACCAACCCGCTTTCAGGAGCAAGAACAACATATGTGGCTCCATATAAAGTATCGGGGCGGGTAGTAAACACCTTGAATTCAAGATCGCTGTCCGCTACCTTGAATATTATTTCAGCACCCTCTGAACGTCCGATCCAGTTGGTTTGTATTTTCTTCGTCTTTTCCGGCCAGTCCAAATCAGGAAGGCAATCCAGAAGTTCCTGGGCGTATTCTGTTATTTTAAAGAACCATTGCGTCAAGTTCCGCTTTGTAACTTCATTTTTACATCTTTCACATGCGCCATCTATAACCTGCTCATTTGCCAGAACCGTCTTGCAACTTGGGCACCAATTGACAGGCGCTTTTTTTCTGTAAGCCAGGCCTTTCTCAAAAAGCTTCAGGAATATCCACTGGGTCCACTTGTAGTATTCGGGGTCACAGGTGATAACTTCATAATCCCAGTCGAAGGTTGCACCCATCCTCTTTAGCTGTGCTTCCATTGTTGCAATGTTTTTATAGGTAGAGTCTTTGGGATGAACTCCGGTTTTTATAGCATAGTTTTCAGCCGGAAGGCCAAAGGCGTCGAAGCCCTGGGGGTGAAAAACATTAAAGCCCTGCATCCTTTTCATCCTTGCCCACGAGTCTGTCAGCCCGTAATTATACCAATGGCCTACGTGCAGATTGGCTCCTGACGGATATGAAAACATCTCAAGACAATAAAGCTTCTTATCTGTTTTTTTTGGATCAAAGCTATAAAGCTTTGTTTCTTCCCACTTTTTTTGCCATTTTTTATCTGTCTCTGTAGAGTATGCCATATAAAAAACTCCTTTCAATGTTAAGAGATTATCAAATAAAAAGACCCTCGCCGGTATAGAGGCGAAAGGTCCGCGGTACCACTCTAATTAGCAGTCTGAACTGCTCACTTTTATATTATAACGGATTACCCGGGCAGTAACTCTTAAGTACCTGCCAGCTCAAGGATGAGTTCGGCTTGAGGCTTCTGCTGTCTCGCACCTTCCGACAGCTCTCTGTATATCCGCCTGCAGCTTACTTGTTCCTGTCGATGCATTTAACATGATATCAAATTACGTGTATTTTATCAGATAACAAGGTAAAAATCAATTATTGATTTTACCCCGAATTTGTAACAAAGCTTATTTCATATCCCGTCCTCTGCCGGCCAGCCTGCTTTTTCCATCGGACCAGAGCCTTTCGAGATTATAGAAGCTTCTGTCCTCTTCATGGAAAATATGAACAACGACTTCACCGAAGTCCATCAAAATCCATCTGGCACTGTTGTAGCCTTCCTTGTGATAGTACCTGTAGCCGGCTTCAGCCATCTTAAGTTCCAATTCGTCGGCCAGGGTCTTTATATGTGTTATGGAAGTACCGTTGCATATAACAAAGAAGTCCGCTAAGGTCGAAACCTCTGAAATGTCTATCACTTCTATATCTCTGGCTTTTTTATCTTCCAATATCCCAACTGCCTTATCCACAATTTTATTGGGTTTCAATAAAAAATCCTCCCTCTTCTTTTATACCGCCCTGCGATAAATTATTATACCACTATTCCATACCGCTTGTGAAGGGTCGTTATTGATGTGTTTGCGGGGACTGTTTGCGGCGTTTGCGGGTGGAGCCGTTTACGAACAACTCATAAGCTCCCATAAGCAAAAGGAAAAGCCCGAACCATTTCTTCAGATTGCTTCCCGGCAGCGACATAGCCAGCTTTGAACCTGCAGCCGCTCCCACCAGCCCGAATAATATTATAGGTATTGCCATTCTGAAATCGATTCTCTTTTTTTTGACATGAACTATCAATGCTATTACTGCTGTTGGTACAAAAAAGAATAGGTTTACGCTCTGGGCAATATGCTGGCCGGGATTTACCAGCAGAACCAGCGCCGGTATCAGAATCGTCCCTCCGCCTATCCCCACTCCGCTTATTATACCGGAATAAAGTCCTGTTAAAAATAAAAGTATCAATTCGCCGTTAACCAAATACCAGCCGCCTTCCAACTATATTGACGCATAATGAGTAGGATGACCGTTGGGCGTTCGGATTTCCAATATATTAACCATCCTACCGACGCAAAATGCGCGCCGCCCCTGCGTTTAGTGATCTATTCCATCTGTAAATCCGGGATATTCCTCTGTCAAGCCTTTATAAGCATCCTGATTCCCGCCAGAATCATAAAAATTCCAAATAACTTTTTTAATAGGCTTGTCGGGCATTTTCCGAGGAGCTTTGCTCCGATATATCCGCCTATAAGTCCGCCTGCAACTACCTTTATACTTAGGAGCAAATCAATATGCCCGTTGGATGCGTAATAGAAAATACTCATAACGGTAAGGGGCAGTATAATTGAAATAGCCGTTGCATGCGCTTTATGCTCTTCAACGCCAAGAAGCGTTACCATCGCAGGCACGGCTATGGTCCCGCCGCCTGAACCGAAAAGGCCGTTTGCAGCGCCTGTGATAAATCCTATGGCGGCGTATTTCATATATCTGACTATAATTGAAGCTTTATTTTTCATTAATCACCTTTATATTTACTTAACCAAATGCAATGTTGTAAATATTTTTTACAACTTATCCATATTGTCCGATATTATCGCCGTATTATTCAAGCAGAGTATTATTCAAGCAGGAAGAATATCCTTGACTCTTCGCAATACCTGCTTTATAATCAGGTCTGATAGCTCAACGCAAGCTGTTCGGCAATAAATTCCCGGCCGGAGAACTGGATGCTGAAATAGATAAATGTTGGATGTGTTGCTTTATGGAATTGTTTCCACAAATACAAAAGGCTCTTCGGAGGTAAAGCATGATAGCAAAGAATTATGAAAAAAAACTTAAATCAATCATCATTGCAGCCATACTCATACTCGTTATGACGCTTGCTTTATATGGCTGCAATAAGCCTGCCGTCCTTAATTTAAGCGGGACCATAGAGTCCGCCCAGATCGACTGCAATTCTGAAGTAGCCGGAAAAGTAGTAAAGCTGGAAAAAGACGAAGGCACCTTTGTGAAAGAAGGCGATGTCATAGCAGTGCTTGATTCAAGCCTTCAGGAACTGGTCGTAAAGCAGCAGGAGGCTATGGTGAAATTAAAACTTGCCAGATTGGATGAATTGAAAGCGGCAAAGGGCTCCTCAAGCCAGGCTGTTCAAGCGGCAGAAGCAGATCTTGAACAGTCGCAGGCAGCGCTGGATCAAGCTGAACTCATAATATCCAGATACCGGGTCAAGGCTCCTGTAAGCGGTACACTGCTGATAAAAAATGTGGAAATAGGCGACATGGTTAATGCAGGGACAAATGTGGGGACTCTGTCCGATCTCTCCGACCTATGGATAAATGTATATATCCGGCAAAAAAACCTGAAAAGCATTTCCCTTGGCCAGGAGTTGGATTTGAGTATACAGACTCTCGATAATAGGACTGTCAAAGGGAAAATAACATATATCTCCAACCAGGCCGAATTCACACCCAAAAACGTAGAAACCGATGATGCAAAGGAAAATACGGTTTTCAAAGTTAAAATAAAAATATTGGACAATATGGCCGGCCTTAAACCCGGCATGACAGCAAATGTAATTGTGCCGTTAGCACCATAGTGAAAACTACGGAATTAACCTTGATAAACTTCCGCTGCAGTATAAGGAGAAAGTGGCGTTATGGATTATGCAATTGAAGTATCGGAGCTTACAAAAAGATTCGGTGATTTTACCGCTGTTGACAATATCAGCTTTAAAATACCCAGGGGCTGCATATTCGGATTCCTTGGCCCCAACGGTTCGGGCAAATCCACTACCATAAGGATGCTGTGCGGAGTACTGACTCCCACATCCGGAACCGGAACGGTAATGGGCCTGGATATAGTAAAAGACCCTGAGGGAGTCAAACACAATCTTGGTTATATGTCCCAGAGGTTTAGCCTGTATGAGGATCTCACCGTGGAAGAAAACCTGGATTTCTATGGAGGGATCTACGGTTTAAAAAAGGAGATCCGTGAATCCAGGAAAAAAGAGCTTATTATGATGGCAAACCTCACAGGTAAGGAAAAAAGTCTGGCAGGCACGCTTTCCGGAGGCTGGAAACAACGGCTGGCACTGGGATGTTCATTGATCCACAAGCCCAGCCTGCTTATTCTGGATGAACCTACCGCAGGTGTAGACCCGGTCTCCCGCAGGGTTTTCTGGGAGATCATCCGCGCGCTTTCGAAGCAGGGTATTACCGTACTTGTCACCACACATTATATGGATGAAGCTGAAAGCTGTGATTTAGTGGGTTTCATATTCAATGGAAAAATCATCAACATCGCTCCTCCGCAGGACCTTATAAAGCAGGAGAAGGCACGGAACCTTGAAGATATCTTTATTTGCTACGTGGAAAGGATTTCGGATAAAAAGGCCGGTTCCGCCTTCAAGGAAATGAAATTCCTGCAGGAGGAGCAACCTGAGCAATAGCGTGATTATCATTCTGAACTAATACTACAGCGTAAACAACCAATTTATCCTCACAGAAATAGTGCGTTGAAGCATTCGCAATATTTCTGTGAGGCGCATAAATGCCGATTTAATAATGAAGTTTACGCTGTAGTACTA
>VEPD01000255.1 GCA_012027035.1 Ruminiclostridium sp.
CCTATATAACCCCGATGAAAAGCAAAAGAAACACAAACCAAAGGCAGAAAAGAAAAGTCATAAAAAGAGAACTCATTATCACACTCACCATGATTATTATTTGAGCCTTTAAAGGAGGTATCTTATGGGAGTAGCCCAGACCAATATTCTGAATGGCATTGGCAATCATGTCTCAGAGCTCCAAAATGAAGTATTCAAGCCGGAAAGCCGGATTACTATTGACGGTAAGGCGTATTTGATTCAGCGGCATTTTATTGGTAAAAGAGATTTTAGGGAGGCTGTGTTTGCGGTTGTCAAAAATGAAGCAAAGAGGGTTCTGCTGGATGCTTCATAAAATTTAAAAAAGTTATTGGATTGTATTACCGAATAATGGTACAATATCCCTGTAGAAGTTGCAGGGGTGCTGTTGTTTCCTAAGAAGGAGGGAACAGACTCAATGGAACAACAAACCTTTTACAATGCAGCTATCTATTGCAGATTATCAAAGGATGACGATTTGCACGGTGAAAGCTCAAGTATTTCGACACAGAAAAGCTTATTAACCAAATATGTAACTGACAATAACTGGCGCGTAGTTGACTATTATGTTGATGACGGAATCTCCGGCACTACTTTTGAACGAAACGGCTTCAAGCGTATGCTGGACGATATTGAGGAAGGAAAAATCAATATGGTAGTCACAAAAGACCTATCACGTTTGGGGAGGGATTACCTTAAAACCGGATATTACACCGAGGTTTACTTCCCTGAAAACGAAGTCCGTTACATAGCGCTAAATGACAGCATTGACACTATCAAGAATGACAATGATATTGCACCGTTTAAAAATATCCTGAACGAAATGTATGCCAAGGATATCAGCCGAAAGATAAAATCGGCATATAAAATCAAAATGGCAAGGGGCGACCATCAGGGAGCATATCCACCATTCGGGTATAAGAAACATCCCGAAATCAAGGGCAGGCTACTCATTGATGAAGAGAGTTCGCAAACAGTGAAGCTGATATTCGACCTCGCAAAACAGGGCTTGGGTGCAAGCAGGATAAGAAATGTTCTGATAGAGCAAAAATGCCTAACTCCGGCGGCATATCTGCATAAACAAAATCCTATGTATTATGCGAAGATATTTGCAAATGCTGAAGAACACAGATATTACGCATGGGGAAACGATACAATTGAAAGAATACTTGATAATGAAATCTATATAGGCAATATGATACACTACAAGGAAATATCGGTATCATACAAATCCAAAAGGCGGCAAATCCAGCCGAGAGATAAATGGGCAAGAACAGAGAACACCCATGAGCCTATCATAGACCGTGAAACGTGGGACTTGGTGCAGGAACGTTTTAAGCACAGGGGCAAGCTGGCAAGAACCAGTCCGCCCAATATATTTGCAAGGATAGTACGCTGTGCTGATTGTGGCAATGCAATGTGGTTAACACCCCGGCAAAAGAAACCAAAAACGGATGAAAGAAGCGAAAGACGTTATTTTCAATGCGTGACCAATCGTTTATATGGAAAGCTCAGATGTACATGTCATAATGCGAGTCACAAAGCAGTTTATACTTTGATGTTAAATGACATTCGGCAATATGCAAGCCTCGCAGTTGAAGAACCTGACAAACTGCTGTCAATGCTAACTGATGAAGAAAACAAACAGAAGCAAAAAGAATTTCAAACGGTAGAAAAAGAGTACAAGACTGGAGAAAGTAGGCTTGCAGAGCTTGAAGTATTACTGCAAAGGTTGTTTGAGGAAAATGTAGCCGGACGTCTGAATGATGCAAACTACACAACCATGTTTGCAAGATATCAGAAGGAACAGGAACGGCTAATCGTACGGCTACAAGAGTTGAAAAGAAAGCTATCCTCAATGTATGAGAACCTTGACAACTGCAAAAAATGGATTGACCTGATAGCGAAGTACAAGGATTTGCGGGAGCTGGATGCCCCGATAATCAATGAACTTTGCGAAAAAATCCTTATTCACGAGCCGAAAAAGATAAACGGTAAACGCACGCAGAAGATTGAAATATTCTACCGTTTTGTAGGGAATATCCCTCAGACATGCGAAAAATATTGACGATAAAAAATCGAATTTAGGATAAACAACAGTAACGGCTGCGAATTGGCATATATATGTGTCAATTCGCACCGTATTATGACCCAGAGATAGGGCGCTTTATTACTGAGGATTCTTATTGGGGCAAAGATGCGGACCCTCTCTCTTTAAATCTCTACACCTATTGTTACAATAATCCAATAATATTTACTGATCCGAGTGGACATATAATAAAACCTGGGTATGATATGTTCTACAGAGATACGCTCGATTTATTTGTTGGTATTGGTTCTGGTATTTTAGAAACATATTCATATGGTGTTTCTAACAATGGTGATGAATACTATCTCAGAAACAATGAAGTAATGTATTTAACCGGTAAGTTAGTCGGTAATTTTTTGGGTGGTCTCGGGGGAGTATTAGAAGTAGGCGGTGGAGGTGCATACATAGTAGGCACTGGAGGAGTAGGTGCTATTGCTGGAGGTACAGTTGTCGTTGGTCATGGAGCAACTGTTATTGGGTCATCATATGGAGCCTTTTCAGCAAACTATATTAAATTGGCTGAAGCTAATGGTGGTAAACTTGATAAAAGTGGGCACGCTGAAATTAGGGATAAACAAGGTAGACCTGTAAGTGAAGCAAATAGAGATTTGCAAAATGCAAAACAGTCTGATATTTTGAAGCAGGATGATGGAAGATGGATAATCAGGGGATCAAAGGGTAGGATTCATGTTGTGGACAGTAATAGAACACATATTACATCTTTTACGAACACCAATGCTAACACACTGAAAAGAATAGAAGAGGGAGTTTGGAACAGACCTACAATTAAGCAACTTGATGAGTTTAAAAAATTGTTCCC
>VEPD01000166.1 GCA_012027035.1 Ruminiclostridium sp.
CACATCGCTTTTTATTTGCAGCCATACAGGGCTTCTTGCGGCGCCTCCGAGTGAGACGACGTCGTTTACGGCAAACCCGTTTTTTATCAGAAAATCGATGTTGTCCCTGAGAAGAAACGCCACACTCTCCATTATCGCATGTATAATATGTCCTTTTCCGGTATCCAGGTTAAGTCCGAATATGGCGCCGGACGCATATTGATTGTTTTCCGGATAGGTGCAGCCGCAAAAATGGGGGAGCATTACAAGCTTTGGGTCAACCTCGCCGATTTTCCCAGCGATTTCATCCAGAAGCCCATAGATATCCCTGTCCTGTCTCTGCGCCTCATATATCTCATTCCGGCAAAAATTGTCCTTGAACCATTTCAGGATGATGCCTGCCGTATTGCAATACGGCAGTGCCATATATCTGCCTGTTATGCCATGACACATAACATTCACATGCTGCTCCGGGTTAAATTTGGCTATGTCGTCGATCATGACCGCCAGTGCCAATACTGTACCGGTTGTCTCGGTCAGGCTGCCCGGCATGATGTTTCCCGCTCCGACCGCTGATGCGCACTGATCCAGCAAGCCGTTCACCACTCTTACTTTTCGGGTCAAACCCAGAGTCTTTTGGACGTCCTGTCTCAGAATCCCTACCACATCCAAGGATTCCCGGACATTTGAAAGCTTTTGTTTATCTATTCCCGCTACGTCCAGTATATCCTGCCGCCATTCCCTTTTTCTAATGTCAAAGCAGCCCGACCATGAACACACCGTTGGATCGGATACGGTTTCACCCGTAAGCCTGTATAAAATATAATCCTTTAGCAGCAGGAACTTGTATGTGTTCGTATATACTTCATTTTCGTTGTTCTTTATCCAGGATATTTTATTTATCAACCAGACAGGTTCAATCTCCGTTAAGCCTGTCTTGTAATAAAAATCATCTATACATATTTTACTCTTTAAAAACTCACTTTCCTTTTCTGCTCTGGTATCCGGCCATACTATGGCTTTTCTCAAGCTTTTCCCATCTTTATCAACCGGTATGATGGTCTCCGCCTGTCCTGTCACAGATATGATTTCCACTGAATCTTTACAGTTGTTTCTTTCCAATATCTCCGTTGTAGAGCTTAAAACCAACTCCCAATACTTGTCAGTCTCCATCTCCACAAGACCTTTTTGAGGGTATTCATAGTGGAGTTCCCTGGAAACACTGTCAATAAGATTCAGATCTTCATCGAACAATGATGTTTTCAACGCTGTTGTACCATAATCATATATGAGAATCAGAGCTTTGCGCATAATTCATACTTTCCCTTCACAACACTGTCATTCACACCTGAAATAAAATATATCTGTCACGACAAAACTTCCCGCAACATCGATAAATTCTATCCGGCTATTGCTTATACCAGGCTTTATAAGATACTTGCCAAGCTAAGGCTTTCCTTACGCTTCGGATCAGTTCAGGATTCCTGATAGTACTACCTGATATAATTGGAAATGTTGGAAAGTGGACGCTTTGCATGGAAATCTCTTCATCACTCTATTAATCGGCTTTGACTAAACAAAATCATCTTCCAAATCGACTATGCAAATAGGTTCATTTTTATTAAAGTCATGATATAACCATCTTGAAGAATACCGATCTTTACCCGGTCCATAACTCATAGGATTCGGGCTCTCACTCAGACTCTCTTGAGTGGGGGATACATATGGAGACATTTTAATCAATGGATTTACCAATCCCCACAGCCATATGTATTTACCATTGTTATCCTCCTTTCGGATAATAAACTCTCCTGTTAGAAAGCCCAGTATTTCCTCTACCCTCGGCCTACCTATTGCCATTGATTTTATCACTTCATCGTCTGTAAAAATATCATTATTTCTAAAAATATTTATAAAGGTTTTCAACTCCGGATATTTTTCAATTGCTTCTTTTACTATATATATTTTCCCATTAGCCCAGAAAACTTTGTGTGGGTTTGCACACCTTCTTACAGGTGTAATTCCATAAGAGAACTCTATGTTGCTCTCACACGGCTTAAGACCTTCATCTCCCTCCCCGGGTATATAATATGCGATTATTCTATGTGCATAGTGAATATTCCTTTGATTATCAAAATTCGCGAGGTGTATCTTTGCTTCTCCGTTTTCATCTGTTAGCAATTCTGTAATTATACCTCCAACCCTTGGGTCGAGGTAAGCATTTGCAGGCGTATACCTTTCCGATACGGCAAATTTTACTTTTTTACCGGCCAACGGTTTCCCATCCGCTTTCAGTGCAGCAGTATACAGATTAATGTACTGCGTTTTTTCTTTGTCCATTTCCCTGTTTATTGTTATTGTCATTTTTTTGGGGAGGTCAACCACTTCCAGCTTGAATTCATGCTTTCCTATATACTGGTCGCTTTCTCCAAATATTTCATCATAGCCGGCATGCCACATATTCAAAAAGCTGCCGTCATCAAGTCTTGTAATCATAGGCTGGTAGCCTTTAGTCCTGTCTCCCGCCACTTCATACCAGTTTTCACCTTCGTCGGAGGAAAAAGTATATATGTTTCCCCTTGTTGCTCCGACTAAAAGTCCGTTTTCAGTCACCACAAACGTCTCGGGCGCTCTCCCTGATACGATATTATATACCGGTCCCGGTAAAAAGCGGTTTGAGGTCCTGTAAACATACTGACGGACCTGAGGGCCACCCTGTATCGATGAATTCACAACAAGCAAATCGCCTGACGCAAGTTCTACAAAATCCGGCTCCCAGGCATCTATACCGGGCAGCACAGTTATAGGTCCGCTCCAGTTTTTTCCGTCATTATGAGAGATGTAAAATGCATTTTGATGTTCGATCCGTACATTTGCACGGGGTGCAACCGCTCTTTTCTTCATTTTTTTACCAGGTCCGAATGCTTCTATATAAGGAGAAAGCAATATCAGAGTTCCGTCTCTCAGCCTCTTCATCCGGTAACCCATAGAATAATAACCCTTCAATATTAACGAGTAATCCTCCCATGTATTCCCGTTATCGCTTGATTTTTGTATTTTAAACTCCGGCTGCTCTTCCGGATAGTAGCATTCTATCATATTGTCTATCGCTCTGATTATATCGCCATTCGGCAGGCTTGCAAATGCAAAGAGGTTAATAGCCTTCGTAAAACTCCTGCCAACCTCTGTCCATGTATGCCCATTATCTTTCGAGTGCATCACTACCTGCTCGGTTATGACGTCTTTTCTCTCTTTAGGATATTTAATCGGTCCCGGACCGCTTTCATAGAATTCTATCGGTATAGGCCTGTAGTAAGGGTTATTGCCTTTACGTTTTTCGTGAAAGCTCAGGTAATACTCCCCTTTTTTCGCGGCGGACGGCCATACCGAAACCCAGCAGGAATGCCCCGGATGTACTTCAGGCACATATACCTTTGATTCACTCGAATCTTGCATTCTGACATATACTTTTTCTCCCATGTCCTACCTCCTGGCTGAATTTGAATATAAGTCCGGCATTGCTATTCTTATTTTATGAAATAGCGGAACCATTTCATTTACGAAATAGTCCCGCTATTTTCAAAATGCCGCCAAAATTACTTCATAAATTCGTCATACTCTTTCTTGTTTTCATCACTGAGCCTTTGTTGAGCTTTTACTATAATATCACTGCCGGCATTGGTATATTCCTGAACAAATTTATCCCATTCCTTATCAACATCCAATGTCCCTGTAAAGAAACCGGAGTAATATCTGTTTCTGATTTCTTCAAGCGTCTTCGAAATTTTTCGTTCTGCATCACTATAGGTTACCCGTGTATATATAGGCATTTCTTTAAACGTTTCGTCTATCCATACTTTATCTAGGTCTTTTACGTATTGTAATACTTCAGGAGTAACATCCGTATATAGAAGATGCATATTTTCAACAAAGCCACTTTGACCATTATTGAGTATCCCCTGGTACCAGCCGTATTTCTCAAATTGATAATAATTAATCCCGCCTGAAGTCATATCCATAAATAACCCATGATACCACTTGCTGCTAAAATGCATTGAATCCTTAAGCCACTCATCCATATTTTTTACTTTATTGCCGCTGCCGTCTACAGTATAATGCACGCCTTCCAATCCGTAGTATTCCAATGTTGTACCTTCATCCGATACAATATAATTCAACAACTCAACTATACGTTCCGGATTCTTTGTTGCTTTTGGAATAATATTAGCCATATTGACTGTAAATGGAACATCATTGGTTACCGCTGTTTTACCATCGGGGCCTTTAAGCGGATGAGGCTGAACAACCAGATCCTTGTAAGAATCACCGGTTTTAGCGGCTAGAAAATCCTTAAGGTACCACGGATAAAAACTAACTTGCGGTAAATATCCTGTAAAAGTTATAAGCTTACCCTGTGCAAAGTCACTTTCATATGCCCACATTTCTTTTGTAAGAGTTTCCTTATCTATCAAGCCTTCCTTATAATAACCCTGTAATTTTTTCCAAAGCTCCTTATTCTGGGGATTGATAGCCGGGTCATACCATTTCCCGTTTTCGTCCATTTGAATCTTGTCAATATAAGCCCCATATGGATTAAAGAATACTTTTTCAACTTCCCACCACATATTGCCTTTATTAGTTATGATATTATACGGTATTACATTTTTGTCCTTCTTGATCTCTCTTAAAAGAGTTATCAATTCATCTATTGTTGACGGTATCTGCAGATTTTTCGACGCGAGATATTTCATATTATAAGCTACGCCGCCATAATGATTCTTTGTGGCATCCGCAATTAAATACGCGAAATTCTTATCCGGAGCGCCAAAAATACTTTTATTGAAAAACTGGTATTCCTTTTCGCCAAATATCTTATTCAGTGCTTTGTACTTATCAGGATCCGCTCTGACTACATCACCTATGTTGAGTATTACTCCATCTTCCGCTTGTTTCTTTATAAAAGCTCTCTCGTCCGCGCTTGAAGCATTGACTGTAATAATGTCTGCCGGCTGGCCGCTCGCAAGATTCAATTGCATTTTCTGGAAATCACCATCAGCTGATAATATATGGAGTTTAATTTTGAACTTGTCTTCCACATATTTTATAATCCTGTCATTTTTAATTCCTTCCTGGTCTTCCAGATTCGTACTTTGATGCATTATTGTAACATCAATAACAGGTAAATCTTTCTGCTCTACTGCGGTTGTAGCCCCTTCTGTAGTTGCGGTGGTTGTTTCCGCTGTTTTATCCGCTGCTGTGTTTCCGCACCCTGAAATTACCGAAAACAAAAGCAAAAACGTAAAAACAATACTTAACCCCTTGACCCATTTTCTTCCTTTCATTGTGAAATCCTCCTTTATTTTTTTATTTTAGTTGCATAAGCGCAATTAAAACCAATATTATTATCCTTTTACAGCGCCGATCAGTATTCCTTTGGCAAAATACTTTTGAAGGAACGGATATAATAACAGTATAGGCAAGGTAGCAATCATAATTGTTGTCATTTTGAGAGCGGCAGGAGGCATAAAACTAATATTGCCTCCCATAATATTAGTACTCCTGGTACCCATATATACTGTAGGATCAATCAATATTTTTCTTAATACTTCTATAATAGGTCTCAATTCCTGCTTGTTTACAAATATTAAATAACTATACCAGTCATTCCAGTTGCGCACCGCCTCAAACAGGAATATAGCCGCGAACATCGGCATCGATATGGGAATAATAATTCTGAAAAACATCACAAATTCATTAGCGCCATCAATAACGCTCGCATCCTCCAATTCTTTCGGTATAGAGTAAGAAAAATAATTTCTCATTATAATAAAATTTCCTACAGAAAAAATTTGAGGTATGACCATTGCCCAAAATGTATCATATAGCTTCAGAGCCCTTATTAACAAAAACGTGGGAATTAACCCGCCCCCAAAAAACATTGTAAATATAATCAACAGATTAAAAAAATTCATACCCTTAATATATTTTTTGGAAATTCCATAAGCCATCATTGAAGTTATAATAAGCGACAAAATCGAAGTAATAAAGGTTTTGTAAAATGAAACGCTTATAGCTCGTAAAAATGCAGCTCCCGATAAAATAGCCGTATAATATCTGAACGAAGGCATATCGCTTGGTATTATCTGGATAATACCTTTTGAAGCCACAAAATCAGAAGGATCTATTGAGCCCAGAAAGACATACCACATCGGATAAAAGCAAATCAATCCGGTGACGCAACAGAATACTACTGCAAAAATATCAAAGAAACTGAACCGGAATTTCTTCTTTCTAGCCATAAGCAATCACTCTCCCCCTTGTATATGTCAAATCTACTTTTTTTATTTTTGTTTCCAACCTGACTTAAAAAATCCCCATAACATCCATTTTCGATATTGCCTTGTTTGCGGCAAGAATTGTCCCTAAACCAATAATATTAAACACCATCCCTAAAGCTGTAGCTTCTTCAAACCTGAAACTAACGAGCCCTCTCCGGTATAAATACGTTGACAGCACATCTCCTGTATCATAGACGACTGGAGAATATAAAGTGAAAACCTGTTCAAAATTCGAACTGAATAATCCGGCTAAATTCAAAATCAGTATAACTGCTACCGTGGGCTTGATTCGCGGTAATGTAATATGCCACATCATATGTCCTCTATTAGCTCCATCTATAATAGCACTTTCATATAGTTCTGGATTAATACCTGCTATTGCTGCAAGATATATTATTGTTCCAAAACCTGCGCCCTTGATTATCGCTGTCACTACCAGAACCGGCTGGAACAAATCCGGCCTCATAAGGAAGTATATTGATTCTCCTCCCAGAGCATTAATTATTTTATTAATAGGGCCCTCGGAAGGTGAAAGAAATATTGCGACCAATCCCGCAAAAACTACCCATGAAAGGAAGTTCGGCAAATATACAAACGTTTGTACTACGCGTTTCAAGGCGTTAATTCTTAGCTCATTCATCATCAATGCCAGAAAAATTACGAATGAACATCCAAAAACAATGTTATATATATTAATACTGACCGTATTTAATATCACTCTATAAAATTGGCTTTCCTGAAATAATATCTGAAAATGTTTTAGACCGACCCATGGGCTTCCCAATATTCCCTTGCTTATATTATATTCCTTAAAAGCTATTGTTATTCCATACATAGGTATATAGCTGAAAACAATAACATAAACTAGTCCCGGTAGAATTAGTAAATAAAAGAACAAATACTTTTTTATGTTTTTGCGGATAGAATCAATTCCAAAACTATTACTAATAGTTCTTTTTTTTTGCAAAGCTATCATGAAATCACCTCTTTTTTTTGTTTTGATATAAAAATTTTATCTGTAGCATTTAACCGAAATCTCTCAACAGCAATATCTCATCTTCTATCTGTAAACTCATACCGGCAACTATCAAGTTTCTTACAAGCGTTTGTTTTTTTCTTAATTTTATTATGAACCATTTTTTTATGGTTGTCAATACCCAAAAAAATCTTTGTTGTCAAGTATACCTGAGCAAATTTTACACCTTTTCTTTTAGTTATAATTAAAGGTAATTTTGTATGCCTTCATAATATATGTCCTATCCAACTAAGATGAATTCCGGCGCACCCTTCCTTACCATGCTGCATTTTTTAGAACATTTTATCATAATATATGATCCCTGTCAGGAATGGTGAAATAGAAGTCTTATATAGTATTGACGACTGGGATATAATGATGTATAGTCTAAATACAATCGCTTGCTCTGGCTTTTAAATATGTCACCTGGATAAATGGTATATTTTAAAATAGATGAAAGGAATGCCGGTAAATATGAGAAAAATTCTTAAAGCAGGAGTGTCCAGTATTGATATTTCGCCCCGAAAGGGTATTGAGCTGGGTGGATACCCACATTATTCAAGGCACAATACCGGTATCCATGATCCGCTTTATGCGAGTTGTATCTATTTAGATAATGGCGAAGAAAAATTCATTATCATTTCAATGGATCTTTTGTTTTTTTCAAAAAAATATGTGTTATCTGTCAGAAGAAAAATCTCGGAACGTACGCAAATACCCCCAGGAAATATTATGATTTCATGCTCTCATACCCATTCGGGACCCTGGGCGTCAGGAAGACTTGACCTGGAAGCATTGCAGAAAGGTCTGAAAGCGGATGAAAATTATATAGTGGAGCTTGAAGATAAGCTTGTAAATATTGTTCTTGATGCAAACAGCAAAACTTTCAAGGCAAAGATAGGAATTGAAAAAGGTTATTGCGGTAAAGAACAGGGCGTAGGAGGAAACCGCAGAAATCCTGATGGTCCATGCGATCCTGCGGTATGGACGATAGGAGTTCAGGATATACCGGGTAATTGGAGAGCATGCCTGGTCAAATATGCCCTCCATCCTACGGTGATACATGCTGAAAGCACTCTGGTTACTGCAGACTATCCATGTTATATCAGAGAATATTTATCAAAGACAAAGCCTCAAATGGCATTTTTATTTGTCCAGGGAACTTCCGGGGACCAAAGTACAAGATACTTCAGAAATGGACAGTCTTTCGACGAAGCTCGCAGAATAGGTACTGCGATTGGTATTGAAGCCGATCACGTCCTTGATTCGATGAAGTTGTCATCAGACATTAATCTTGTTATAAAATCAATGGAGGTTGATGTTGACCTAAAAATACTTCCTTCTAAAAAAGAAGCGGAAAAGAGGGTTGAAGAAGCAAAGAAAAAACTTGATGAAGTAATTGCAAGGAAAGGCTCCTATCTGGAGGTACAAAATGCAGACCTGGTATTATTAGGCGCGGAAGATTCGCTCGGATATATATTGATGAAAGAGAAGGGAGAAAAAATAGATCTTCTGGAGGATGAGTTGCCTGCGGAAATCCAGGTTATCGGCATTGGCGATACAAGAATTGTCGGTATACCGGGAGAAGTGTTTGTTGAATTCGGACTTGAAATAATAGCAAAATCACCAAATAGAAAAACTTTCGTTGTTGAGCTTTCCAACGGCTGTTTGCCTGGATATGCTTGTACCGGTAAAGCTTTTGCAGAAGGAGGATATGAAACCGATACCTCGCTCCTTACATCAAAAACAGGAGATATTTTTGTCAAAGCTGCTTTAAAGTTGTTGAATGAAATATGAATTAGTATCAAAATCCACATTAACGGCAACTCCATTTGCAAAGGTTACCTTCTGTTTTCTAAAATTACCGTTAACAAACTCATGTTTAAGCATTTCTGATTTTCCTACCTGTTTATGTAACTCGCATACCAGCTTGCTCTTTTTAATTTCTTCCTCATCAGCTTCAATATCAAGATAAGGTACTCCTCCGTTTAATAACGCATGTAAAAAACAATTATCGGGTATACCGGTCGCTGAATCTGTAATAGACCATGGAATAATAATACAATCATGATATACCAGATTCAGAAGAGGGACAGGAATACCTTTAATATTATTATCCAATGAATACGGAGCATGATGCACCATGTCCATACTCGGAATAGCCCAGTCAATAGGCTCCTCGGAACTTGATATGATATTTTGTGAACCGACATATTCAAGACATTTTCTTCTTTCTTCCGCACACTGCTTTCTTGTTAATATGTGTTCGGCATGAAAACATTCATCCAGATCAGCTACCGAGAGGCAATCAAGATACGTACCTTCCAATTCTATATCATGTTTTTTCAACAATTTAAAATTTCTATTTATATAATAAATCATGAAATGACCGCACATAAATGCCTGTTCTCCGCCATACCACATGCATAGCTCTCTGATATGGCCGCTTTCATCATGGATAGCTTGCTCCGGATCAAATGTTTCGGCATCTTTATAATAATCCCAGTATTGGTCATGAGTAGCAAAAATATAGCCTAAATCCTTACAAGTATCAGACAATTTTTTCATTCCTTCCCATCCTCCTGCTAGTTCACAGGGAGGAAGTATATCAGGATGAAGATTATCGTAACCTCTTTTACCCCAACCATCCAAGTGTAAGTAGAGTCTATTTACTCCGAGTGCTTTCAGATTTCCTAACTGTACACTTCTCTCTTTAAAAGAGACTAGTTTGTCATTTTCTTTTGGGTCATCCAAATTATAGTAAACTGACGCAGGCTTAATGTGATAATATATAAAGCTATGAACGATTGGCGTACCAAGCAGCCTGTTAACATTGGGATTTCTTGCTATTTTTTCTTCAAGTGTAATTAATTCTCCCTTTTGCTTTAGATATATCCTGTACACCTTGCATAAATCGTTATAGTCACAATTTTCAAGAAAGCTATAACTGATTTTTCTATTGTATCTTAATTCCCCAAGGCTTGAATACCACACAGGGCTAATACTGGTAGGCCCTCCTGCAGGATGCCTGAAATCACATCCTCCGTCCCATGGCGTCTGTGCAATCGCAATATATCCGCTTCCACCATCGATTTGTCCCCACCAGGGCATATAAAGGTCTCTTGAATAATACATACCCTTACTGCGCATTTCTACCTGTTCCGGGAAATCACCGGGTAATATGACTCCCTGCATCCTGGGAATCACTGTATAGCTACTTTTCAGTTCAGGTATAACAAATGGCCCAGGCCATACTATTTTTCTTATGTATCCCTGTCCGTCCATTATCGGTATAACCTCAAAATGCAGATTATTAAAGGTATTATCTATCCAGAGTAAAGTCTCAAATGCTAAAGGGAGTTTTTCTCCATTGACCGTAAATTGTGTAAAACTAGACTTTATACCCTGTCCGAAACCTTTTTGCCATTGAGTATGCTTAATATTATTTGCATCTTTAAAATAAAGTTTAAAATATTGATCTTTTATCTTTACTTCAAGATAAGGACTGAATCCCTTGTATTGAGCCCATACTTTATAGCCAACGTCAACTTCCGATATGAAAGTTTGGGTATCAAAGCTGACTCTTATGCCGTCACCCTTTATAATCAACGTATTCCTCATATAATAATTTTCCTTCTTATAGATTTGATGATTTAATCCCAAAAACACATCCTTTTAGTTTGTATTCTTGCAATACTTATCAACCGTATTTACTATTTCAACAAGATTTTCATTCTTAACACCTGGAGGTATGGCACATTCAGGGGATATGAATTTTATTCCTGCTTCCAGGCATTTTAATGTTTGCTCCTTTACTTCTTCTCTTGATCCATTGAATAAAATCAAGTTATTTACAGCTCCAGTCAATTCCATTTTTCCTTTAAGCTCCTGCCGGGCTTTTTTCAGATCATTATTTGAATCTATATGAAACAGATCAAATCCTGTATCACTGAAGTGCTTAATCCTGTCAAGAGTTTTTCCGCATACATGAAGTATTACGGGAATATCTCCGATTCTATTCCTTATTTCCTTATGTACAGGCAATAAAAAGTCCACATATGTTGCGGGACTGATAAGATCAGCCGTAACATGGTCGGATAATTGTATTGCATCTGCTCCGGCTTCAATCTGTGCTGCTGCAAAAGCCACGGTTATTTCTTTGAACTTTTCAACAAAACCCTTTACTTTCTCAGGTTCAGTAACCGTTTCTATCAGAAAGTCTTGCAGTCCGTGCAAGTTGTAGCTTAAAGTCCAGGGACCCATAGCTTTCCCTATGATTATGATATTATTGCCATACCTGCATTTGATTTTTCGTATCGCCTCCAGCAATGTCTTTATCGGCTTCCTATCCAAGAAATCTAAAGGCATTTTAAATTGGTCCGGGTCGTCAAAAGCATGTTTTTTTATCGAAGGCATCGATGTCCTGGTACCCCAGGCAATTTCGCAGCCCAATGCGGCAGCTTCAAGTATTACACTAAAATAGGGGGCAGCCGAATCAAAACCCAGCAGGTCATGCCCGGTGCATGCAAGCGCAGCTGTTTTATCCGGGTCAAGGTGAACATCACATAGGTTTATGTTCAAACCGCTTGCACTTTCAATTGTTGCCACAGATGTAGGGTTTATTACCGGAAACCGGTCAACCTCTTGTCCTTTTAAACACCTTATGAAGCGTTCTTTCGGATTCATGTACAATTACCCCTTTTATAATTTTTAGTTATCCAATTATATAAAATCGTCTTCCGGAATCCTGATGTATTGAACAATTTATCTTCATCTTTTTTGCGTACGAAAGAATCTTACCGAAAGCGGTTCAATAATAAGGTCGTAATCTTTCTCACCGGTAAAAAAATCAGAAATTTCAAGTTCGGAGTGTATTTTCATCTCCACTGCATCCAGATTGCCGCTTACAACTCCCAGCAGCCCTTCACCGGTGCTCTCATCCTCATAGTAAAAAGGTCCCACATTCGGACAGCCCTCAATCCGCACAGGAAGCCTTCCATACATAAGCCAATCAACTATTTTCGCCACCTGGTATGCCCTGCTCATGTGCAGCCACTGCCAGTCTTCTATTGGTACGGCAAAAACGGCAACCCGCCCGCCGAGCTCATTCTCGTATAAGACAACTGCCGGCGCTATTTCGTCCATTTCATCATCCAGTAAGGTTGATATGGTTTTTGCTCTTCCTTTCAAATTAAGCTTATAAATATATAA
>VEPD01000307.1 GCA_012027035.1 Ruminiclostridium sp.
CCGGTAGAGAGGTCGGGAGCCTTTATAAGCCGGATAAAATCAGCTTCACTGTTTTTTATGAACTGATTTGCCGCTTCGCAAATCTCCTGAAGGTTGAAGCTGCACAGATTGCTTGCCATACCTACGGCTATGCCCTGGTTTGCATTTACAAGTATGCTGGGGAATGCTGCCGGAAGCAGGGCCGGCTCTTTCATTGTACCGTCGTAATTGTCAAGAAAATCCACAGCGTTTTTGTCCAGGTCCCTGAATATTTCTTCACAGAGCTTTTCCAGCTTTACCTCAGTATATCGCGGCGCAGCGTAACGCATATCCCTGGAGTATTGCTTGCCGAAATTCCCCTTTGAATCTATAAAAGGGTGCAACAAAGCCGCATTGCCTCTTGTAAGCCTCACAAGAGTCTCATAAATCGCTTGATCGCCATGGGGGTTCAGCTTCATTGTCTGGCCGACAACATTTGCCGATTTTGTCCTGCCGCCTGCGAGCAGTCCCATTTTGTACATGGTGTACAGAAGCTTCCTGTGCGACGGCTTGAAGCCGTCTATTTCGGGAATTGCACGTGATACGATAACACTCATGGCGTAGGGCATATAATTCTGTTCAAGGGTATCTACAATTTTTTGCTGCATGGAATTTTTGTTCAGCATGTTAAACCTCTTTTTATTATTTTTACCGCAATGCGACGCTTATCACGCATTCCCTGAAAAGCGTCAGAAGCGAGCAGTGCAAGGAAGATAAGGTGCAAAAACCGCAGCGTATGTAATATACGTGAGGATTTTTGCAGCCGACATCTGACGCCGCAATGCGACGCTTATCACGCTTTTCAGGTTCAGCTTATGTCTAGCATATCCATATACCTGCACCCATTCTCCTCGATGAAGCTTTTCCTGCCCTGCAGGTTGTCGCCCAGCAGCAGGTCGAACATGCGCTCTGTAATATCCATATCAGTGGGTAGTATCTGTATCAGCTTTCTTGTTTCCGGGTTCATTGTGGTTTGCCACATCATTTCAGGTTCGTTTTCACCGAGGCCTTTTGACCTCTGGATGGAATATTTGCCATCCAGCCTGGATATAACGGCATTTTTCTCTTTTTCCGAATAAGCAAAAAAGGTCTTGCTTTTTACCGTTATTTCAAAGAGCGGCGATTCCGCTATAAAGACCTTCCCCGACTGTATAAGGGACGGCACCAGCCTGTACAGCATGGCCAGGATCAGCGTCCTGATCTGGAAACCGTCTACGTCGGCGTCGGTACAGATTATGATCTTATCCCACCGCAGGTTGCCCATATCAAAGGTGCTTAATTCCTTACTATGTTTTGACTTGATTTCCACGCCGCAGCCAAGTACCTTTAAAAGGTCAACTATTATTTCATTTTTAAATATTCCGTCATATTCAGCTTTCAGACAGTTCAGTATTTTCCCGCGAACAGGCATTATAGCCTGAAATTCCGCATCCCTTCCCATTTTGCAGGAACCCAGGGCGGAATCGCCTTCCACAATATATAGCTCTCTCCTGCTTAAATCCTTTGTCCTGCAGTCAACGAACTTTTTTACCCTGTTGGAAATGTCAATTGCACCGCTGAGCTTTTTCTTAATATTGATTCTGGTCTTTTCCGCTGTCTCCCTGCTTCTCTTGTTTACGAGAATCTGCTCGATTATCCTGTCGCTATCAATTTTATTCTCAATAAGATATACTTCCAGCTGCTGCTTTATGAAATCAGTCATCGCTTCCTGTATGAATTTATTGGTTATGGACTTTTTCGTCTGGTTTTCATAGCTGGTTTCAGTCGAAAAGGAATTTGTAACCAGAACAAGGCTGTCCTGAATATCTGCAAAGGTTATCTTTGACTCGTCCTTATTATACTTGTTCCTCAGCTTCAGACACTTGTCTATTTCAAATACAAATGCTGTTTTAACAGCTTTGTCCGGAGAGCCTCCGTGTTCAAGAAAGCTGGAGTTGTGGTAATATTCAAGGAGGTTGATCTCATTATTGAAACAGAAGGCAACCTGCATTTTAACCCTGTATTCGGGCCTGTCCTCCCTGTCCCGGCCTTTAGCCGCCGCTTCATAATATTGAATGCCGGTAAAACCTTTTCCCTCATTAATTTCCTTTATATAATCAATAATCCCGTTTTCATATATGTATTCAAAAACCTGTACGCTCTCTTCATCAGTCAGAATGAATCTTAGCCCGGCATTCACAACTGCCTGCTTTTTCAGCACACTCTGAAAATATTCGAGTGGGATGTCAATATCTGTGAAAACTTCAAGGTCAGGCTTCCATCTTTGTATGCTGCCTGTATGAAAATATTTGCACTTTTCCTTGATCAGTCCGCCAATATTCTGACCTTTCTCAAAATGCAGGTCATATCTGAAGCCATCCCTGAATACCGTCACATCCATATATTCGGAGCTATACTGTGTGGCGCAGGAACCAAGCCCGTTCAAGCCGAGACTGAATTCGTAGTTTTCTCCGGAATTGTTTTTGTATTTTCCTCCGGCGTAAAGCTCGCAAAATACAAGCTCCCAGTTATATCTTTCTTCTTTTTGGTTATAGTCCAGGGGGATACCTCTTCCATAATCCCTTATGGTAATAGACTTGTCCCGGGACCTTGTGATTTCTATGACGCTGCCGTGGCCTTCCCTTGCTTCGTCGATAGAATTGGAAAGGATTTCGAAAAATGAATGCTGGCAGCCTTCTATGCCATCGGATCCAAAAATGACACCCGGACGCAGTCTTACCCTGTCTGCGCCTTTTAATGAAGAAATGCTTTCATTGCCATATGTTTCGGTTTTTTTATCTTTTGTCATTTGTATACTCCTCCGGATTAGGGCTTTTACCGGGAATTCTATGTTTCATACTTCCTTTTAGTCTCCAATCTCCGGCCTCCGCTTTCTATTCTCTCTTCTCCGGCCTCTGATCCGGTATCTGCCCTCTGATATTGTCTCCTTACTTATTATTCCGCAAACCTATGTTCGTGTCAAGAAAATTCGCTTCTGTAAATCGAAAATCTCAAAGAATTTTCTTTTCATTCAATATATTAACAATCATAAAAAAAATTAACAGCATCTTTTTTTTAATAATACGAAAAATAAACCGAGGTGATTTTTTAATGAAAAAAAGAGCTATATTGATTTTATTATTCGTAATGCTGTTTTCAGCACAGGCATTTGCCCAATCTACAACTTATATCGTAAGATCCGGGGACACGATGTGGAAGATCGCTTCCAGGAATCAGGTGGGTGTAAGTGAATTAATTTCCGCAAATCCGCAAATAAGAAACGCAAACCTGATCTACCCCGGTCAGAAACTGACAATACCGACTGTAACAACAGCGGCACAGGAAGACGAAGTTATCCGACTGGTAAATGTTGAAAGGTCCAGGCAGGGTTTACAGACACTTGCAAAAAATTGGGAGCTTTGCAGAGTAGCACGGTACAAATCGGCAGACATGGCCAATAAGGGGTATTTTTCCCATACTTCGCCAACATACGGTTCCCCCTTTAAAATGATGGAAACATTTGGCATCAGATTCTCATCAGCCGGAGAAAATATCGCATACGGCCAGCGATCCCCACAGGAGGTCATGAACGGTTGGATGAATTCTCCCGGACACAGAAGCAATATCCTCAGCCCTTCTTATACACAAATAGGTGTAGGCTTGGCCAGGAACAGCAGCGGCGTCCTGTATTGGACCCAGATGTTCATAAAGCCATTGTAGGATTTGTTGTTTTAATAATGCAAGTAGGTAATGCAAGCAGGGACGGTTCTCCTTGCGCGTCAGTCGGGACGCAAGGAGAACCGTCCCTGCTTGCGTCCATTATATATTTGATATATGCACCCTTTTCTATAAATCAACATAATATAAATTATTTGATAGTTAAGGTGTGATATTAATGCCTACGGCATATTTTGGTACATTAACTTATACTGTTGCTCCGGGAGATAATCTCTATACTATTTCTCATAATTACAATTCCACATTGGAAAATGTACTAAAGTTCAATAACATTCCTAATCCTGACCTTATTTATCCGGGACAAAAAATAGTTATTCCGTTATCCCCTCCGGAAGCAATAATCTACACCGTTAAATCCGGAGATTCACTATATCTCATTGCAAAAAGGTATGGCACCATTGTTGGCAATCTTACCAAATATAATTACCTGACCCCGCCATATATTATTTATCCGGGGCAGCAGCTGGTCGTTACAGCATCACTGAGGTAAAAACCCGACCAGGATCGATGCCGGTTCCATCCATTAGGGCTTGTCCAGCAATAACTGTACCAAGCATTCCTCTAAAGCGCCCCATTACCTGCTTTGCGGACGGTCAGCGGCGCCTTTTGTGAAAATCATTCTGAAAAAGGCAGTGACAAGAAATATGCCAAAAGCTATGGCGCCGGCTGCTGTCAATGTTTCCACCATTTTGCCCCCTGCTTCCCGCGGCATGTCGGAAAGAAGAAATTGTATTGTTTCATATGCCGCGATTCCCGGAACAAGAGGAAAAATGCCCGGTATGGAGAACACTGTAGAAGGCAATTTAAGTATCCTTGCCATAATCTCACTAAATACGCCTACTGC
>VEPD01000297.1 GCA_012027035.1 Ruminiclostridium sp.
CGGCTTCGTTGTTGTCGGCTTAGATACACAAAGTATCTGCGCCTCCATCCGCCTTGCCGAACAAAAAATCATCACGGAATCAGATGGTACATTTATTACCAGACAAGCCCTAATGGTTTTGCTTTTGTGCTCAAAATGATACTCGTCCATCGGCAGTCATCCACTTTTTTAATAAAAGTTTCAGCTTTTTCAAGGCTTGCTCCCGCTTCATCATACATACCTGCGGTCTGCAATGCCTTATATCTTCCGAACCAGCATTTTGCAGACTCATAATCCGATTCAAGTTTATCGGCATCCGATACAATCTGGGCAAAAAGGTTTAAAGCATCACCCAAATGGCCTTCCTGCAAAAGCAAACTGCCTTTATACCTGTCAGCCTTAAGCTTTTTCTTATCGTTCCTGCATTCGTTAAAAATTGCCACAGCACTTTCATAATACTCTTTTGCTGTCTCAAAGGAGCCTTTCTGCTGCTCAATAAATCCTTTATATGTATAACAGTCGCCAAGACATACCAATTCATCAGCTTCCTTAAATATGCTCCAGGCAGCTTCAAGCAGTTCTACGGCAGCTTCATGCCTTTCATGCTTCATGTAAATCCTGGCGATGCCCGTAAAATTTACTCCCTCTTCCACAGGGGCTTTCAAATCCCTTGCAAGTGTCAAGGATTCCCTATAGTTCCTTTCCGCTGTTTCAAAATCACCCGTCTCATAGGAAATGTCGCCCAGATTGGTCAGACATACGCATTCATAAAGCTTTGAGCCGACTTCCCTGGCTATTGAAAGCGATTCATTGAACAGCTTCCGGGCTGATAGGAAACGCCCCTTGTCAAGATACAGTATCCCAAGATTGATGCAGGCTGCAATAACTCCCCTCTGGTATGAAAGCTTTTTTGATATGTCCATGGATTTGTTGAAAAACTCAAGAGCTTTTGATATCATTCCGGTAGAATGGTAAATTATTCCAAGATCACCTGATACTTTTGCCATTATCTCAAGCAGATTGTTCTTTTCGGCATATTTATATGATTTATTCATATATGAAAGGGCATTATCAATGTCTCCCTTGCTGAAATAAATCATACCGGCATGCTTCATCATTTCGGAAAGGCTCCTGTAATCGCCGGTTTTCAATATTACTTTTTCTGACTTTTTTGCAAAACCAAGGGCTCCGGAATCACCTTGTATCCTAAGAATATTACACTTCATCTGCAGCCATTTCCCATAGTTAAAGTTGCCTTCCCGCAATCCGGGCTCCATTTCGTCGATTATCCGGGACGCATCATCCACCTTTCCCATATCCTTGTATACTTCTGCCATCTGCATTTTAATAAAATTGATATCGTCCCGCAGTACGGAATAGTCAAGGGCTTTGTGAAGCTGTTCCAAAGCTCCGTCATAATTTGCATTTATAAAATGTATGCGACCTTTTTCCTTATATGCGGTTAATATCCTTCCGTCGGATGCATTTCCGGCATTATTGCCTGCAAGTTCAAGGAACCTGTCAAAGTATTCCAGCGAACTGCTTAAATTAAACCCGTCTTTCAATTTCAAAGCGGCTTTAAAATAATAGTCGGCTGCTTTCTTAGGCATTCCGGCTTTGGTAAAATGCACGCATAACACTTCAAAATAATTCTCTATATCCTCGGAATAATTAGTTTCCAGATATTCGCCGATCATTTTATGCAGAACAGCCTTTTCCCTGTTTAAGATACTGTCATAAATAACTTCCCTTTCAATTTCGTGGGTGAACTCGTATATCTTGTCCACTATCCTGGCGGAGGTATGGGTCGATTTTAACTCGATGAGGTTCATCTGGACGGGTATGCCTGCTATTTCTTCAGTTGTAATGGAATTATCAAGCAGATGATTTACCAGTGAAAAGGAAAATTCCTTGCCGATAACTGAAGCAGCCTGCAATATTTTCAGGCTTTTCCCGTCAAGAGCCGATATATTCGAGTTTATAAGATTCTGAATATTTTCAGGTAGCTTTTTTAATTCCTTTTCATCAATAAAGGCCTGCCCTTTTTTAACTGAATATGTACCTTTTCTTTTTATATTCGAAAGCAGTTCCTTAATAAACAGCGGATTACCTTTTGTGAATTTCAAAATAGCATCGAACAGCGTCTCATCAACCCTGCGTGAATTCAAAAGCGCACAGGTAAGATTTCTTACCCCGGGTTTGGAAAGAGCATTTAGCCTTACTTCGGATTTATAGCTTTTATCCATCGGCAGCAATGCCTTCAAATCATATCGCGAAGAAAAAACCAATACCGCTTTTATATCCCTGACCATGGAAACAAGATCGTTTATAATCTGTACTGAGCCATTGTCAGCCCATTGTGCGTCATCGACAACAACCAGAAGTTTTTGCTTCCGGCACAGGTTGGTGAAAAACAATGCCAACTGTTTTAAAAGCTCACGGCGGATGTTTTCGTAATTCATCGATTCAAAAATGCTCTGGAAATCCCTGTCTCTTTCAAGTCCCAGCAACAGACCTAAAAAATCATAGCTGTGTTTGATTTCGTCATCGCTGTAATCACCCAGAATGTAGTCCAGGAAGGATATCAACCTATGCTTTCTCATATTACTGCTATCCAGGGTGTTTATGTTCATTATTCCTGCCAGGATGCCGGCAATAAGGCTATAGGATTTATTCTGTGAAATGGTGTTGCATTCCACCCAAACTTTTTTTAGATCATTTCCAAATTTGGATGTGAACTCTTTCAAAAGCCTGGTCTTTCCCAAA
>VEPD01000472.1 GCA_012027035.1 Ruminiclostridium sp.
GAACCTTGCCAGATGTTTCAAATATGCAAAAAAGTATGATGCGGCCTTTAAGGGACTGAAAGGTATTAAGAAGCTGCCATATAATTCTGAAGAAAGAAAGAACTCCTATTGGTGGTATCCCATCATAATCGACCTTGACAAGCTTGATATCAAGGCTGACAAGTTAGTAAAAGCTTTGGCTGCCGAAGGGATCCCCTGCTACGGCATCCAATGGCCGGAAGCATATGAAGAAAAAGCATATAAGGAATTAAACGGATTCGGGTCTATTAAATTCCCATTCAAGTCGGCAGAATACACAGATCCTGAAACAGTAGATTATTCCAGGGTTTTATGCCCGAATGCAAAGAGACTGAGGGATGTCACATTCAGCTTATTCCTGCATCCTACATGGGGAGAGAATCATATACAAAGATGTATTGACGGTGTGAAAAAAGTGTTTGCAGCGCATTATAAGCAAGACTAGATTTAATACGGGAGGCGCAGGGATGAATGTTTTGGCTGTAGGATGTCATCCGGATGATCTGGAAATCGGGTGCGGAGGCACTCTAGCAAAATATGTGAAGCAGGGGCATAATGTCATCATGTGCCATGTGGCGAATGGCGATCTGGGTCATGCCGTTATACTGCCCAAAGAGCTGAGGGAGCTCCGGACGAAGGAAGCCGAAGAAGCAGGCAAGGTAATAGGAGCGGCGGAGGTAATCAATATCGATGTCGGAGACCTTAAGGTAAATTCAAATAACGGGGAAACCGTAATTAAGGTGATAAACGTTATCCGGTATGCCAAACCGGATATCATCATTACTCACAGTCCGGATGATTATATGAAGGATCATATTGAAGTCAGCAAGCTCGTATTCGATGCAAGCTTTTCATCAAGCGTACCGCATGTGGAAACAGAATATGCCTGCTACCCCAGGGTTGCACCGCTGTATTATATGGATACGCTTGCGGGGGTGGGCTTTCTTCCGGCGGAGTATGTAGATATAAGCGATGCAATAGAAGTGAAGCTTGCAGCGCTTAATTGTCATCAAAGTCAGATTAAATGGTTACTGGAACATGATGGGATAGATTTTTTGGATTTTGCGAGAACAGTATCAAAATTCAGAGGACTTCAGTGCAACGCTAAATATGCAGAAGGCTTCAAACATTGTGAAACCTGGCCGAGAATTTTTGCAGAAAGGCTTTTACCGTAGAAGAACCGGTAGAATTATTTTATTATGAGGAGGGACTGTAATATGAATTTTATTGATACTCTTAAGGGTTCCATGCTGGAAGGCTTTTATCCTTCAGGCTGGGATATGGAAAAAATTGATGAATGCTGCGCTAATCCGCCTGAAAGGATAAACGACAGGCAGGCGCACTGGAACAGGGAGTTTACACCGGTTTCATGTGAAAACATATATGATTTTGACATGATGCTGGGGCATGAGATTGCATTGGAAATCAAAAAGTCAAGGGACGAAGGTAGAAAGCTGGCAATGATTCTTCCTGTAGGGCCTATGGGGATGTACCGTTGGGCGGTTTATTTCCTGAAGGAATGGAACGTGGAATGCTCTCACGTTTATGGATTCAACATGGATGAGTGGAGCGACGGTGAAGGAAATACCCTTGATTCCGGCGACCCTGCAGCTTTCCAGAATGCAATGCTGGAAGCTTTTTACGGACCTCTGGGCAGACTTACCGTACCTTCGCAGCAAAGAAATTTCGCAACAAAGCTGAATCTTACCGCATATCCGGAAAAGATTTCAGGCCTTAAGGCTGAAGGTGCAAAACTGGTTACCGTTTTCGGCATAGGAAGGATGTGCCATATTGCATTCTGGGAACCGCATTTTGCCGCTGAATTCAAAAGTGTTGAAGAATGGAAAAAGCAGACGCACAGACTGGGAGCGAAACTTCATCCTCTGACGATCGAACAGAATGCGATAACCAGCTTCAAGAGCAGGACCACACTCGTACCCTGCAGGGCGAATACTATCGGGCCTGCGCTATTCCTTCAGTCGGATAAGATCATAGGCGGGTGTGACGGCGCCCTTGGACGGGGAATGCAGTGGCAGGGGATGTCTCTTTGGGTAACCCTCAGATACGGACCTGATATGTGGATTCCATCCAGCTTTATGCCAACAAAGCCAGGAAAGCTTTTTTATCTGAAAGAGCTTAAGGGGCCACTGACAGCAGAATGTAACTAATACAACTATAATCGGAGGAGTGTTTTATTATGAAGAAGGTTAAATGGGGAGTCATCGGAGCAGGAGGAATAGCAGACCGCAGGACAATTCCGGGAATGATGCTGGCAAAAAATGCCGAATTGGTTGCCGTGATGGAAGTCAATATGGGTTTGGCGGAAAAAATACGTTCCAAGTACAATGCAAAAAGGGCATATGATAGTGAAGCTGCACTTTTAGCTGACCCGGAAGTAGAAGCTGTTTATATAGCTTCTCCTGTAAATTGTCACAAGGAGCAGGCATTGAAGGCTGCAAAAGCTAAAAAGCATTTATTGATGGAAAAGCCTCTTGCTCTTACATCGGGCGATGCACTGGAGATAGCTGAGGCATGCAGAAATGAAGGAATATTATGTGCCGCAGGTTTCATGATGAGATATCATGCATATCATCAGAAAATGAGAGAAATCATCAAATCAGGTAAACTTGGACAGATTGTATCCTGTAGGGGGCAGTTGAGCTGCTGGTATCCCGACATTGAAGGCGCATGGAGGCAGAAAAAGGCATTGGGCGGTGGCGGCGCCCTTATGGATATGGGTATACATTGCATTGACCTGATTCAATATATTACAGGCCTGAAAGCTGTAAAAGTCGGCGCATTGACAGCTACAAACACCTTTAAGTATGAAGTGGACGATTCATCGTCAACGATACTGCAGCTTGAAAACGGTGCGTTTTGCTATGTTGACGCAAACTTCAACATACCCGATGCAGCAGTAAAAGGCAGACTTGAGATATACGGCACAAAAGGCAGCTTGCTTGCTGAAGGTACAATAAGTCAGGTTGAAGGCGGCAAGCTTGATGTGATGCTTTCGGATGATAGCGCCGGATATGATGCGCAGCAGGACAGAGGTGAAGTAAAGCCCTGTGAAGTCAGAGTAGACTTTGGCAATATGTATACAAAGGAAATTGAATCCTTCAGTGAATCGGTTTTGAGCGGCAAAGCGCTTGATGTTCCTGCTGAAGAGGCTTTACAAGCTCAGAGAATAGTTGAAGCCGCATATGAATCTTCACAAACAGGATGCTTTGTAAAATTATAATAGGCTGAATCACCGGTGTATGGCGTCCATGCAGTCTCTTTATGACATCTGGGGATTGATACTGACATGGATCCATTATAGTGTATATAAATGCAAATAATAATTTCTTGACTATTCAATATTATTAGTCTATTATAAGTGTATAAGACACTATGCCCTGAGGAAGAATATTATGCCAAAATTTGTGACCATAGGTAAATCGAAGCAGTTTTATGACTTTTTAAAAAATGAGATTTTAGGCGGCGAATACAAACCAGGGGACAAATTTCCATCCATACGTGACCTGGCTGACAAATATGGTATCAGCAAAATTACTGTAAATTCAGTTATATCCAACCTTGTAACTGAAGGGCTTCTTTACGTCGAGCAGGGGAAGGGAACCTATGTTTCAGAAAAAAAACCACATTCTTTGAAGAGTAAAAAGATGATCGGGGTCATGCTGTTTGACTTCAGGCTGGAAAGCGATGTTGAAATCGGTTTATTTAACGGAATTCAGGAAAATCTCAAAGATGATTATTTTGTTATACCATATAATTCGTATGACAATGTCGAAATGTTTTACAAGGGGCTAAAAGGCTTCATGGAACTTGATGTAGACGGGATAATCATGGTTCCCCCGGCTTCGGAAGACTATGACGTTGATTTTACAAAAAGCATTCTTTTTAAGGATGTCCCAATAGTATTGATTAACCGTAAAATACCCTCCTTGAAGGCGGATTTTTTCTCGTTGGACTTCATGAAAAGCACATATCGGGCTGTTAAGCATGTTTTGAACAAGGGCAGGAAGCATATTCTACTTGCGAAGCACGAAAGTCCGAGTATCGGGATTGAAATGTGTGAGGGATATTACATGGCGCTTGAAGAATCGGGCATTTTCAAGGATAGACGATGTGTCGTTACGTGGAGAAGGGATGGGGAGGATGCTGAAGACGTTTTAAGGCAACATATTCAAGAGGTGGATGGGATAGTAGCCAGTGATTATTTCATATACAAAGCCAGAAAGGTAATATATGAAAGTACCAAGCATATTCAGAAGGACTTATCCATTATAGGTATTAACGATACAGTATATTCCAGGTTTATGAACCCGCCTATTTCTGTAGTCCCCTATCCTTCAATGGAAATTGGAAAAGCTGCAATTGAGGCATTGACCGACCGGATAGAAAACAAAAGAGTAGACGTTATAGAAAAGACATTTGATCCGGACATAATCATAAGATCAAGTTAAATTTTTTTGAATTATGTGTACTATATACTAGTACACTAATTACTCTTATATTTAAAACTGAGGAAGGTGGCATCATGTCAAGTGAAAAAAGATCATTAAAGAGGTCGATGGACTACTTCAACCGTGCGAAGGATATTATCCCATGTCAGAGCCAAACCTTGAGTAAAAGGCCGCAATTGCATGCCCTTGGCGAATATCCGGTTTACTTGAAAAGCGGGAAGGGGAGCCATGTATTTGATGTTGACGGGAATGAGTATGTTGATTATCCCATGTCCCTGGGGCCTATTATTCTGGGGCACTGCTATCCTGCAGTAGATGAAGCCATCAAGGAGCAGCTGAAGGAAGGGATTACCTTTACGCTGATGCATCCATTGGAGGTTGAAGTTTCGGAATTGATCATTGATACAATACCATGCGCGGAAATGGTCAGGTTCGGAAAGAGCGGTTCCGACGCCTGCTCTGCAGCAGTCAAGGTTGCCAGGGCATATACCGGCAGGCAAAAGGTGGCATCCTGCGGGTACCATGGGTGGCATGACTGGTATAATATCGTGCATGTACTTAACGAGGGAACACCATTATGCCTGAAGGATTGCATATATGAATTCGTCTACAATGATATTGCATCACTGGAGAGAATTTTCAATGAACATTCCAACGAGATCGCCTGTGTCATAATGGAGCCTGTATCTGTTGAAATACCTAGAGAAGGTTATCTTTTATCTGTCAAGGAATTATGCCATAAACATGGAGCCCTTTTAATATTTGACGAGGTGGTCACCTGCTTCAGATATGCTGTTGGCGGCGCTCAGGAGTACTTCAACGTCATACCCGACCTTGCCTGTATCGGAAAGGCAATGGCCAACGGTATGCCTGTTTCAGCTTTTGTGGGGAAAAAAGAATACATGCGTGCGGCTGAAAGGTTGTTTATTTCCTTTACTCATGGCGGCGAGGTTTTGTCGCTGGCAGCTGCAAAGGCAACAATCAATGAAATTAGAGAAAAGAATGTTATAGAGCATATCACTTCATATGGAAACAGGCTTCAAAAAGGCGTCAACGATATTGTTTGCAGGGCGGGCCTTGCTAAGTACATGTCCTGCATTGGACTAAGCCCGCATCTTGTTATGC
>VEPD01000284.1 GCA_012027035.1 Ruminiclostridium sp.
AAGGTATCCTGTCCGGAGAAAGGAATACCGACAGCGGCCAGCCTCCATGCCCTGTCAGAGCCTGACAGACAGTCATGTATATGTGGTCTATGTCGGGACGTTCCTCCCGGTCTACTTTTATTGCAATGAAGCCTCTATTCAGTACTTCTGCAACCTCTTCATCCTCAAAAGATTCATGCTCCATAACATGGCACCAATGGCAACAGGCATATCCAATACTTAGAAAAATAGGTAAATTGCCCCTAGAGGCTCTCTCAAATGCTTCTTCGCCCCAGGGATACCAATCCACTGGATTATATGCGTGTTGAAGTAAATAAGGGGACTTTTGATGTATTAGTCTATTTGGTTTTTTATTTTCGCTCATAATCTTATTCCTTAATTTTATATCTTATTTTGGTCTGTCAATAAGTAATTTACCCAGATTTGTTTTGTTTTATTTGTAGAGTAGGGAAGAGGCATGGTGCAGCAAGACACAGTAAAAGGCCTTTGAGTTAGAAAAATAATCTATTAAGAAGTGGTTATTTAATGTTTATTTTAATCTTTTTTATTTGTTATAAAATCACCTTTTCGTCTGTACCATAAAATATATAATCTTTTATTTATGGCTCAATATCTAATTCCAAATCAATTTTTTCAGTAGATATTTTTCTGTTAATCAATTCACTCAGACGATTTAAAAATACTGGTTTCTCTGAAAAATCACATATTAAGTTATCCATATCAAGTAATTGCATTATTTGAATATATATTTCTTCATTAATGTCTACTTCATTAGCTGAATATGTAATATGTGTATATAATTTACTTTCACTATATTTTGTAAAAATAGCAATAATACGTTCTTGTTTATAAATTAAGTCTCGCATATCAACTTTTAAAGCTGAGATAGGAGCATAATATCTACCTTTCTTGTTTAATCCTAAACAAGCACTTATGCCACCAGCTAATTTTTCAATACATAATTTTGATTTATGCATTTACAATTCCAGTTAAATGCATAAAATTACTTTTAATAAAATTGCATTCAATAATGTTAATTTTATCTTTACTAACTCGCGAAATGAATAAAATACTTTTATTTTCCAAGTTTTCTTTATATAATTTGGCGCAATTAACAATTATTTTTAAAGCATCGTCTTTATCCATTTAATCTTATCCTTTAAAAAACTAATAAAAAAGAGTAGATACACCGCAGTGAAACATACTCTTTTTTAAAAAATTCTGATTTTTCTGTTGTCTGCCAACCGTAAGTCCATATGTCTTACTTCACTTTCGAGTTTTTCTGTTGCTCGCCAACTTGCATGCCCATACGTCATGCAGTAATTTCAGATTTTAAGTGTCAGCACACTCGTAACATTCGTTACAATTAAATTATACTGTCTGTATCATAAAGTGTCAATAGGTAGTTTTATGATACATAAGGCATTTCATTATACTACAATCTGTATTAAAAAGTATTTTGTCGGAAGTGAAAATCTAATCTTTACACTTACCCCTTAAGCAATTATAATGAAATTGAAAACTATCGAATTGTGTGAGGTTATTTATAGTTTAAAGGCAGCCTATAAGCCATATAGGGTATGTGTTGATAAATAACATAGTTCGCCTAACTGGGAGTTTTCTATTGTTAATAAAAGAACTGCAAAAGCATAATTTAATCTCTATCATCAAAACTATAATCCATATTGAATGATTCTACTTTTGCCATCACTAAACAATAGAATTCTTCTTTAGTAACCTGGTTACATACATAATTATTTGACCGGAATCTTTCAGAAATTGTCCATACACTTACCTTATCTTTACTATTAAGAATAAAAAGAGCAGCCTCTTTAATAGTCTTATTTACAATTGCCTTATCTCGCATTATAAAATCCCTCCCAACAAAATACACTTTTATTATACCACAAATTGGGTAAATGTGAAAAATTTTGCCAGAAGTTATATAATATTAAATGATCTTATTTAATATTATATGAAAAGAGTATTATTCCTTAACTTTCGTAGTATCTTCAATGAATTTTATATTTTGAAGCATTCGGAGATTAAGGGGTGAGATAGCTTATGTTGCTGAATTGAGCAGACTTTGAATGATTTGGATAATTTCTGTTCATACTAAAATAATAATCTTCAGGAGGCAGTAAATGCTTTTTACAGTTTCAGAGATACCTAAAGATGTAGAAATACAAAGACACTTGACTTCAATTCATATTGAAGAATGGATGAGAGAAGATGTATTTCATTTGAAATGGTGGCTGTTAATAAGCCTAATTTTAATATTTCTGTTTTTCTGGTGGAAAGTGGTTGATAAATCAAAATTACGAGACGCTTGTATGTTTGTGACCTTATCAATCATAATATTAATGGGAGTTCGTGAATATGGTGAGGAACTGACACTATGGGATTATCCAACGGATATAATTCCAATATTTCCTCCATTATCATCAATTAATTTAATTAGCTTACCCTTGATATATTCAATCGTATATCAACATTATAAGACGAGGAAAGGCTTTATTTGGGCTACGTTAATAATAACAGGAATTATCTGTTTTATCTTTGAGCCGATTCTGATGTGGGCAGGCCTTTATCATTTGCTCAAATGGAGGTACTATTACAGCTTTCCAATATATGCTGCAATGGCGATATGCATCAGAGAAGCAGTTAATAAGATTAATTGCATTAACGAAAAATACAAGGAAAAAATTAAGAACCGTAAAATAGCTACTTGATAAGTAGTAGAACAAATTTTAATAATAAGTGGAAATATAAGGAAAATAATATGCAATCAGCAATTTCAGATGTATTTTCGGGTGAAGAAGTTCAATGGCAGTTAACAGTTAGTCGTTTTGACGAATGGATGCGAAATGATGTTTTCCATTTGCAATGGTGGTTTTTATTAGTGTTGTTTATAATATCTGCATATTTTTGGTGGAAAACGCTTGATAAATCCAGATTAAATGAAATTGTTCTATATACGTCGATAATAACCATAATTACATTAATCCTTGACGAATTAGGAGAAGAATTGACTCTTTGGGATTATCCCTATGATTTATTTCCCCTGTTCCCACCGTTAACGGCTATTGATTTGGCAAGCTTACCTATGGTATATTCGCTGATTTACCAATATTTCGGGACATGGAAGAAATTTATAACAGCTACTATTATTATGGCTGCTATATTTTGCTTTATTTTGGAACCCCTCTTTGTATTAGGTGGAATTTATCAAATGCTTAAATGGAAAAGTTACTTTGGATTTCCTATATATATTTTTATGGCTATAGGAACTAAGGTTCTGGTAAACATAATTTATTCAGTTTCCTCAAAGTCGCAAGGTTAATAACACAACTTTCCCATCCTGATAATTGAAGCAAAAGCGGGATTGCCACGCTCCGCTCGCAATGACATAAAATATAACTTTTGTCATTCCGAGGAGCGGTAGCGACGTGGGAATCTCATAGGGTGGGAAAGTTGAATTAATAACCCAAAAAGTTGTTAAGTAATTATTCGATGACAAAAAAATGCAGCCCACCCTTCAGGGTGAGCTGCTATCTTATCGATTAAGGGAGATGATCTTCCGAATATAAATTGAAAAATTACAGACTGCCGGTCTTCATTTTCTGTATCAGACGATTGAACTCATCGGTCAAGCCATTTATAGGCTTGTTTTTATTGATATTGTCCGTCAAACGTTTTATTCTTGATGAAAAATCCGCTGAATCACTTACAATAACATTAGTTATTGTGTTGTCCAGTTTTTTAACACTGTCGGTGATAATGTTTCTTGCGGAATTTGCTTTTGTGATTCCATCTGCACGGCTATAGCCTATCAAAGCAGTGTTACCGCTTACCACGGCGTTAATTTGCCTGATTCCCTTAATATTGCTTAAGCGGCTGCGGATATTATCCGCCTTTTGTCTGTCAAATACTGTCTGCTGCATCATTTGCTGACGGACTCCATTCAGCCCTGTCCCGGGAGTTGCACCCAAATCATCTGACGTATATCCTCTGTATAAGCCGGGACTGGGAGTCGCGCCCACCATATTTTGTCCGATAAAGTTCCTGCTCTGCTGATTTATGCCATAACCCGGACGCTGTGTATTTCTCCACAACGCAGCGGTAGTCAGAATCAGAGCAGCCACAACTACTAATACAGGTATTATGACTCGAAATCTTCTTCTCAAAATAAATCACCTCCATAAAATATTCTTCTTTATTATGAGTTTTTTTATTAAGCAAGTTTTGATAAAATTGTGAAGAACGGACAAAATTCGCATTGCCTTTGGATTATCCGATATCTGTGGTAGAATAATTATGACAGTCCTGAAACCGGAGGTAAATTTATCATGAATACTTGCTTTTATAAAACACGTATTGGCAGAATCGGAATAACAGAAAGCAATGGAAAAATAACAAAACTTTATTTTGAAAATGACAGGCTGCCTCCGGATTTGCATATAGATGAGACTCCCGTATTAAAGGAAGCGGCGAGGCAGCTAAAAAGCTATCTGACCGGAGAGCTTAGAAAATTTTCACTTTCTCTGGCGCCTGTTGGTACGGACTTTATGCAAAAAATCTGGACAGGATTATGTGAGATACCCTATGGTAAAACTGCAACCTATGGTGAGATTGCTGCCAGAACGGGTTCGCCCAATGCTTCAAGAGCCGTTGGTATGGCCAACAACCGTAACCCGGTCCCCATATTCATACCATGCCACAGGGTCATAGGCGCAAATGGTTCCCTGACCGGTTATCGGGGAGGATTGGCATTGAAAAGGGCTTTACTTGATTTGGAGCGCTCCGGAATCGAAATTCCATCGAAATGAAGAAAAAGTATTTTCGGATAAGATTATTGCAGCGGATACTTAAGGGCTTGTCCAGCAATAGCTGTACCAAGCATTCCAGCTGATTTTTTGCATTATATATAATATACCGGTAAAAATGCAATAATATCTATCAGTACTACAGCGTTACCTCATTATTAAATCGGTATTTATGCGCCTCACAGAAATATTGCGAATACTTCAACGCACTATTTCTGTGGGGATAAATTGGTTGTTTACGCTGTAGTATCAGGAGATGTGAAAATGAAAGCTGTCAAGGAATTTCTTCTAATAAACTCAGGATTGTTTCTGGTTGCTCTTGGGATTTTTCTTTTTAAAGCGCCCAATAATTTTGTCACCGGCGGGGTAAGCGGACTTGCTATTATAACAGGACACTTTGTCCAGGGTATTTCCATAGGTCCCATCATGTTGGTTATTAATATATTTCTTTTATTTGCGGGCTTTATATTTATAGGGCCGACTTTCGGATGGAAGACCGTTTATTCAAGCTTCGCCCTATCAGGCATGGTCTGGGTCCTTGAAAAGCTGGTAGCCATCCATGGTTCCTTAACCGGAGACCTCTTCCTCGAACTGATATATTCCATAATCATGCCTGCAGTAGGTACCGCCGTTGTTTTCAATCACGATGCATCCACCGGCGGGACAGATATCATAGCAAAAATAATTAATAAATATACACATTTTCATATAGGGAAAACTCTTTTAATGGCGGATGCCGTAATAGTCGGCATGTCTATCTTTGTATTCGGTATAAAAATCGGTATGTATTCAATTCTCGGACTTGCATTGAAGGGATTTCTCATTGATACTGTTATTGAAGGTATCAATATAAGGAAGCAGATGACCATTATCACTACGCATACGGCGGAAATCAAGGAATATATAATAAAGGAACTCAAGCGGGGCGCTACGATAACAAGAGCTGTCGGCGCTTTTACCAATGAGGACAGGTATGTGATTACAACCGTAGTTTCCAGAGGTCAGGCAATCAAGCTCAGACGTTACGTCCGTGAAATAGACAATATGGCGTTTATTACGATAAACAACACTTCTGAAATAATCGGAAAAGGCTTCAGGTATCTTGATATTTGAATTATAATAAAATATGTGGACAGGAATGCTTTAAAGGAGAGGAGGACAAGCGTGAAAATTACCGGTCATACAGAAGTGCGGCATACGTTTGAGCCTGTGTTTGATGATAATTCCAGGATTCTCATCCTTGGCACCATGCCGTCTGTTAAATCAAGGGCTGGGAATTTTTATTAC
>VEPD01000439.1 GCA_012027035.1 Ruminiclostridium sp.
CGCTGAGTTACGGGAAGCAAGGTACGGGGACACACCCGCTGAGTTACGGGTCATGATATTAGGAGGGAATGTCACCGTCTGATTGTAGGGAATGTCCCCTTTTGAAAAGTAAAAAACCAATTGAGGCTTTATTTTGGGAGAATGAGACAGATGGAAAAACAAACGATCTTTAGTGGAATGCGGCCGACAGGAGCATTGCATCTGGGCAATTATTTCGGAGCGCTTGAAAACTGGGTTAAGCTTCAGGATGAATATAACTGTTATTTTGGGGTGGTTGACTGGCATGCACTGACCACCGGATATGAAGATATTTCAAATCTTAAAGAATATATCAATGATTTGGTTGTTGACTGGTTAAGTGCGGGTTTAAATCCTGAAAAGTGCAATATAATGCTGCAATCAGCGGTTAAGGCGCATGCCGAGCTGCATTTGCTGTTTTCCATGATCACGCCTCTATCATGGCTGTTCAGATGTCCGACTTACAAGGACCAGCTTGCACAGCTTAAGGATAAAGATATTGCAACCTATGGCTTTCTGGGTTATCCATGCCTGCAGGCTGCCGATATTCTGCTTTACAAGGCTTCAGTCGTACCGGTGGGAGAGGATCAGGTCCCTCATATTGAATTGACCAGAGAGATAGCCAGACGTTTCAACTATTTATATGGTGAGATTTTTCCGGAGCCTGCTCCAAAGCTGACAAAAGCAAAAGTATTACCGGGAACCGACGGAAGGAAAATGAGCAAAAGCTATGGTAATGCGATTGCACTTTCCGATGATCCTGAGACAGTGCGAAAAAAAGCAATGTCTATGATTACCGATCCTGCCAGGATACGCAAGGATGACCCCGGGCATCCGGAGGTTTGTGCTGTTTATGCATTCCACAAGGTTTTCAATGAAACGGAAGTTCCGGAAATAGAAAGCCAGTGCCAGGCGGGTATAATCGGCTGTGTTCAGTGTAAAAAGAATCTTGCTGTAAAAATGGCACAGCACCTGTCACCCATTTATGAAAGAAGACAGGAGATTTTAAAAAGGCCGGGTTATATCAAGGAAGTAGTAGAACAAGGTAACAGGAATGCGGGAAAAACCGCCGGAAAAACAATGATAGAAGTACGCAGGGCCATGAATATAGATTGGTGAGGGAATTGACAAGTGGAAAGCGTTTTGACAAATGCTTGCACAATAAAAATACAGAATTTTGAAGGTCCCTTTGATCTGTTGTTTCACTTAATCGGTGAAAACAAGGTCAATATATATGACATACCTATCAATATCATAACCGATCAGTATATGGAATATCTTTTTGCAATGCGGGAGCTTGACCTGGAAATAGCCAGTGAATTCATTGTCATGGCGGCAACGCTGCTGCATATCAAATCAAAAATGCTGCTGCCGGATAAAAAGGAAGCCAGGCAGGAGGAGCAAGACCCAAGAGACGAGCTTGTTCTCAAGCTGCTGGAGTACAGGAAATATAAGGAGTTTTCCCACACCTTGCGCCAGCGGGAAATCCAATGGTCGGTACTTTATTACAAGCTTCCTGAAGCTATTCAATTTACCAGATCGGATGAAATTATCGAGCTTTCAGTTCCCGAACTGAAACATTTCTACTGTGAGCTGCTGGAAAGAAACAGAAAAAAGATGAATCCGAATGTAAGCGGAATAAATCAGATAATACAGCATGAGAAGGTGTCCCTCAAAAGCAAGATGAGGGAAATTCTCAGAGAACTGATCAACAGATCCTTTTTCAGATTTGCAGAAGTTTTTTCCTTGAAGGAAAAATCAAAAACCGATGTGATTACAGGTTTCATGGCAATTCTTGAACTGGCTAGGATGAGAAAAGTGAAACTGGAGCAGCGCAAACAGTTTGCTGACATTTATATACGTAAAACAGGATTTGGGACTGATGAACTGGAAGATGAGAGAATCGCAGCCGAATAAACGGAAAGGGATGGATACCAGGATGGAAATCAAGGAAATGGAAGCTATAATAGAAGGCTTGCTATTTGCTTCGGGAGATCCGCTGGAAGTGGAAAAAATAGCTGAAATCCTTGAAATAGATAAAAAAAGCGCAAGGCTGGTTCTTAACAATATGACGTCAAATTACCGCAATTCAAAGCGGGGAATAATGATACGGGAGATTGACGGAAGTTACCAGCTTTGTACGAGATTTGAGCATTATGATTACATCAGACGGCTCTTTGAGCCAAGACAGAAGCAAGCTTTGTCACAGGCGGCTTTCGAGACTCTCGCCATAATTGCCTATAATCAACCTGTCACAAGAACAAAAATCGAGCAGATAAGGGGCGTCAATTCAGACAGCGCTGTCACTCGTCTTGTGGAAAGAAATCTTGTAAAAGAAGCGGGACGTCTCGACTCGCCGGGTAAACCGATGCTGTATGAAACCACAGATGAATTCTTAAGAAGCTTCGGATTCAAATCCACAGCCGACCTTCCTATTTTGGAAATGAGCAGCCTTTTCCCAATGGATCAAACAGCCGGTAATGCTATTCAAATACAGGCTGAAGAAATCAAAGCCCAAAATAATGATTAAATCAGGACTTTATGGAAAAAATAACTAATACTATAGCGAAAACTACCGAATTATTTTTCTCCAAGGCGCATATAAGTTTTCGCTGTAGTACCAATGAGGTGCTTTAATGCTTTATTTAGTTATTTTTTTAGTTTTGTCCGGCATTGGTTGCGTACTATTCTTTCTCAAAATCAAATGTGTCATAGAATATATAAGAAATGACAATGATGATCATATTGTCATTTCTTTTTATACTATGAAAGGAATATTCAAATATAAATACGAAATCCCGTTGGTGGAGCTTGGCCATGCGGGCGTAAAATTCAAGCTGGTGAGGGAGATGGGTAAAATCGACAATATTGTTAGTATAAGTAAGGAGAGGCTTCAGGTAACAGAAATATATGATAAGTTTATTACTATCAGGGATTTTTATCTTGCAAACAAAAAATTGATATGTGATTTAAGGGATTATATTAAGACTAAAGTAGTGCTTAGGGAATTCAACCTGAAAATCATTGAG
>VEPD01000454.1 GCA_012027035.1 Ruminiclostridium sp.
CTAATATCGCCGGGAGGCAGCATGCCCAGATCCTGCCTCAGCACCCCCGAGCCGCCGCCGTCATCCGCTACGGTAACAACTGCCGTGATATTGGAAGTAAATGATTTCAAGCCTCTCAGCATTGTAGAAAGGCCGGTACCTCCGCCAAAGGCTACTATCTTCGGGCCCTTCATCAGGATACTTTTCCCTAAAGGCAAATCGTTGGGTTTCATCATTTATTCGAGCTCCTGCCGTCTTTTTCCACATCTCTATGTTCCACCACAACCCTGTGTTGCTTCTCTTGTAAAATTTTATAGATGGAATCGGCTATAGCGACAGATCTGTGCCGCCCACCGGTGCATCCTATCCCTATTACCAGCTGTGACTTGCCTTCTTTGATATAGTTGGGAATAAGAAAATCCAGCATATCAGCCAGTTTAACCAGAAAATCCTGTGTCTCCTTTTTCTCAAGTACATAGTTCCTGACCGTATCATTCTTGCCTGTAAGGCGTTTCATTGATTCTATATAAAATGGATTGGGTATAAACCTTACATCAAAAACAAGGTCACACTCTATAGGTATACTATATTTAAACCCAAAGGAAATCAAATTGATTATTAATCCGGTATAGTTCTTATTTTCCCCTATTATATTGACAATCTCCTCTTTCAGCTGTCTGGGAGTCAGATTTGAAGTGTCAATGACATAATCGGCCTTTTCCTTTATCTTCTGGAGTACCCTTCTTTCTTCGATGATGCCCTTCAGCAGCCTGCCCTCCTGCGCCAGAGGGTGTGCCCTTCTCGTCTCCTTGTAACGCTTGATCACCACTCTGTCGGAAGCTTCCATAAAAAGAATCTCATAGGTGTGACCGGCCTGCCTCAGTTCCTCCAAACCAGGGAAAAAATCATTCAGAAGCTCTCCTCCGCGTATGTCGATGACAAAAGCGATCTTATCCATTTTACCATAGCTTTGTCTGAATATTTCCGATATCTTCGGCATAAGAAGCGGTGGAAGATTGTCTATGCAAAAAAAGCCGTCATCCTCCAGATATTTTGCAACCATACTTTTACCGGCTCCGGAAATACCTGTTATAATAATGAATCTCATCTAACCCACCATTTATTCCTCTCCCACGATTTTCACTTCAGTAAGCAGCTCTACGCCATATTTCCCTTTTACAGAATTCTGTATATATTTGATCAAGCTTATTACGTCGCCTGCCGTCGCATTACCTTTATTTATTATGAAACCGCAATGCTTGGAGGATACCTCGGCGCCTCCGATTCCGAATCCTCCCAGCCCGCAATCCTGTATAAGCTTTCCTGCATAATATCCATCAGGCCTTTTAAAAATGCTCCCTGCGCTTGGCATTTCCAATGGTTGTTTCTCTTTTCTCTGTTTTTTGAAATCATCCATTTTACGGCTGATTTCACCCGGGTCACCTGTTTCAAGCTTGATCTCCGAACTAAGAACTATTCCTCCGTCACTAAGAATATAACTTGTTCTTTTGCCGAATTTATGTTCATCACCCACAAGCATTGTGATATTGCCGTTTTTATCAAGATATTCCGTACGGGTAATCACATTGGACATCTCTCCGGTATATGCTCCTGCATTCATCGCTACTGCGCCGCCCAGGGTACCCGGTATGCCTTCGGCGAATTCCATGCCAGCCAGGCTGTTTTCCAATGCTATTTTGGAAAGGCGTCCAAGAAGAATCCCTGCCCCCGCCGCAATGACGCCGCCTGTAACCGTATAATCGCTGAAATTGTCCAATATTTTAATTACAACGCCTCTGATTCCTTTATCCCTGACAATGAGATTTGTACCGTTACCGAAAATGAATACAGGCACATTTAGTTTAAGACATTGGCGGTAAACCTCGACAAGACCTTTCCTGTTTTCAGGAATTATAAATAAATCTGCCGGCCCCCCCACTTTAAATGAAGTGTGCTCTCTCATTTCTTCATCGGCCTTTACATTGCCGGCGCCTGTAATACCTGACAAAAGCCGTATCATATCTTCCTTGTTCAAATATTAGCCTCCCGTATTCCGCTTCTTTTATATATTTTATAATATTTCATTTTCCATAGACCAATACTATAACGCAAGCTTTCCAACAATCCTTGCTTTTCTTTCTTCCAGATACTCCTCAAACCTGGCTGCAGACGAACACAGCACCAGTTCATCCGGTAAGTCTGCTTCTTTAAGGATCGCTTCTACTTTGCCAAGATTTCCTACGTCAAAGCTTATATGAGCATCACTGCCACAGACGGTTCTTACCCCGTATTGCCTGCATTTCCGGGCAAACTCCAGGCAGTTTTCGTCACTTCCGCGTCTTGCGGTAAAAGAATGATTATTGATTTCAATTAATTTACCGTATTTTGCGGCAGCTTTTACCACACGGTCAATATCCACCTGAAATATAGGATTACCGGGATGAGCAACTGCATCAATATACGGGTTTGCCAAAACAGCTTCCATCGCGCTTGTATGATCTTCCACCGTTGAAGGCTTAATAACAATATCATGAAAGCTGGCAATAGCAAAATCGAGCTGTTTGAGTGCCCAATCAGGTATGTCATATTTTCCTGAATAGTCAGTTATATTAACTTCTGCTCCCTTAATTACCCTCACTCCATACATAATAGCAGGAATAACCTTCAGATTCCAAAAATGGATTACCGTAGGCGCTCCTTTTAGCGCAGGGCCGTGATCTGTGATTGCAATCATTTCGATACCGTTGTCCCGCGCAGCCTGGGCCAACTCCTGCACAGTGCTGTACGAATGGCCGCTGGCTAATGTGTGTGTATGTGAATCAACAAATAATCTCATTTTTCTCCCACAGCTATCCTTTATTTATCTCACCCATGACTCTCTCATTCAATACCTTTGCAGCATTATAACCCATTTTTTTCTGCCTGTTGTTCATTGCAGCCACTTCTACTATTATTGCCAGATTTCTTCCAGGCCTGACAGGAATATTCAGCGAAGGGATTCTTATGCCTAAAATATCGGTAAACTCATCCACCAGACCCAATCTATCGTAATTTTTTTTCTCATCCCAGAGCTCCAGCATTATCACCAGGTTTATATTTTCCTGCACCTTTACCGAACCCATGCCATAAAGGTTTTTAACATCCAGAATGCCTATGCCTCTGATTTCAATGAAATGCCGTATTATATCAGGGGCGTTGCCGAGAAGGGTTTTGTCCGATACCTTCCTTACCTCGACAACGTCATCTGCAATAAGCCTGTGGCCTCTTTTTACAAGCTCCAGAGCTGTTTCACTCTTACCGACGCCGCTTTCACCCAATATAAGTATCCCTTCACCGTAGACTTCAACCAGAACGCCATGCTTGGTAATCCTTGGCGCCAGTTGTACGTTCAGATAGCTGATGAGACCGCTCATAAACCTGGAGGTGATATCTTCCGTACGTAATATGGGAATGTCATATTTTTTTGAAACAGCTACCATTTCATTAAAATATTCCAGGCCCCTGGCAATAACCAGGCATGGAAAACCCGTCCTGAAATAATCGTCAAGCTTCCTGTATCGCTCTTCAGGCGATAAACTCGCCAGATAAGCTGTTTCCACCTTACCTATTATCTGGATCCTGTCCGATCCGAAAAACTCCATATAGCCTGTTAGCTGAAGGCCGGGACGGTTGACGTCGGAAGTGCTTATTTCTATATCATCGAGCCTTTTGGAAGAATATATTTCTTCAAGCTGAAATTGATTTGCTATTTCCTTCAAAGTAACGGTAAACATTCTACCTCCTTATTGCAAAACGTATTTCTGCACCAATTATTATATACCAATAGGTGAAAAAATGCTACGCCATATGCGCAAGCTGCGCAAACAGAGTCAACGCAAGTGGGGACGGTTCTCTGCGCAAGCCAGGTATGTGCAAGTGTGCGCCTGCGTGCCCCCCGCTTATATACTTGCTTACAAAAAAAAGAACCTCGCAGGCGTTATATCTGCAAGGTTCCACTGGAATATATAATTATTTTACCAGATAATTATTGAGAACAAATGCCCCAAATACGATTGATACCATGGAAATAAGTTTAATCAATATATTCAGGGACGGACCTGAGGTATCCTTGAAAGGATCTCCCACAGTGTCTCCGACAACTGCCGCCTTGTGAGGATCAGAGCCTTTTCCGCCGTGATTTCCCCCTTCTATATGCTTCTTGGCATTATCCCATGCGCCGCCTGCATTTGCCATCATTACAGCAAGTACAAAGCCGGTGACCGTAGCTCCGGCCAGCAATCCCGCCACACCGTTGGGGCCAAGTATAAGCCCTATAAGAATGGGAGCTGCGATTGCTACAAACGCAGGAGCAACCATTTCTTTCTGAGCAGCCTTTGTACAAATACTGACGCAGGTCGCATAATCGGCTTCGGCAGTCCCTTCCATCAGGCCTGCAATCTCCCTGAATTGCCTTCTTACTTCAATAACGATCTTCTGAGCAGCTCTTCCCACAGCTTCCATAGTCAGCGCACTGAACAGGAAGGGCAGCATGCCGCCGATAAAGAGACCAATCAAAACCGGAGGATTCATTATGGACATGTTGAATTCAAACTGGCGCGAACCGTTTTTTACGTAAATCTCAATCTGATCCTTGTATGCGGCAATCAGAGCAAGGGCCGTCAACGCTGCAGAGCCGATGGCAAAGCCTTTACCGGTAGCAGCTGTTGTGTTGCCAAGTGAATCAAGCGCATCGGTTCTTTTTCTGACTTCGGGCTCAAGATGAGCCATTTCAGCTATACCGCCTGCATTATCGGCAACCGGACCGTAAGCGTCGGTAGCAAGAGTGATGCCCAATGTGCTGAGCATACCGACAGCAGATATGCCTATTCCATAAAGTCCCATGTTGAATTCGGCAGCTCCGCCGGCAAAGTAAAAGCTGGCGAGTATGGCTGCTGCCACTATTATTACAGGTATTGCCGTTGAAAGCATACCAAGAGCTATTCCGCCTATGATAATTGTTGCAGGTCCCGTCAGAGATGTTCCTGCCAGTTTCTTCGTAGGTTTGTAGGAGTCGGATGTGAAATATTCCGTAAAGAAGCCTATCAGGATACCGCCGACCAGACCGCTAAGTATTGCGAAATATACGCCTATATGTTCCATGCCTAAAACCGAACGTACGAGGAAGAAAGATATTATCGCTATAAGAATACTACTTGTATAGGTTCCTCTTCTAAGAGCCTTAAGAAGCACGCTCTGCTCGGCCTTTTCACCCGAACGTACAAAGAATGTGCCCACCACCGATGCCAATACGCCGATAGCCGCCATTGTCATTGGGATTGTCACTCCCTCCATTCCAAGCCCTGCCGCGACAGCCAGTGCGCTGGTGGAAACAATCGAGCCTACATAGGATTCATAGAGATCGGCTCCCATACCCGCAACGTCACCGACATTGTCTCCCACATTGTCGGCTATAACGGCAGGGTTTCTGGGATCATCCTCAGGAATTCCCGCTTCAACCTTGCCAACCAGGTCGGCGCCGACATCGGCAGCCTTTGTGAATATACCGCCGCCGACACGTGCAAACAGTGCCATGGAACTGGCGCCCATCCCAAATGTAAGCATTGCGCTGGTTATTTTTTCTATCTTTATGGCAGCGTCAGCTATAACATCAACCGTGCCATAATACCACTGAAGGAAGAAAAACCAGATACTCAGGTCAAGAAGACCAAGTCCGACCACTACCAGACCCATTACCGCTCCGCTTGAAAAAGCAACCCTTAAGCCGCTGTTCAAACTGGTCCTTGAAGCATTTGCTGTTCTTGAGTTAGCAGCAGTTGCAATCTTCATCCCGATAAAGCCTGAAAGTCCCGAGAAAAAACCACCCGTTAAAAATGCAAAGGGTACAAAAAATGTCAGGTATTTAAGAGAGGCAAGAATAAAGAGAAGAATGAACATAGCAATAAAAAAGAGCGCTACGCCTGTGTACTGCCTTTTCAAATAAGCGTTGGCGCCTTTTCTGACTGCCTGGGCAATGGATTTCATTTTGTCGGTACCCTCGCTTTGCTTTATAACGGAATACGCAAGGTAACCGGCAAAAAGCAGTGCGATTATGGAGCCGACCGGTGCCAGAATAGTTAGATCCATAAAAAAACCTCCTAAAAAATTTTATTTTTTGCAGGCCAGGGAAACTGCATGAATCTAACTATTGACCCCAATAATAAAAATTCCTGCAATATGATTTCCCAATGTAAATTTTTAAAGCCTTTAGAATATTAAAAGGCTTTAAAAATTTTTTTATTAATTGTATATTATATTACCGACTGATATGTCGTCAATACTTTTTAGAATCAATTTGAACACCGTACACCTGCAATTTCGTGAATCACATACTATTTACGACTGTTTTCTAATGAAAGAAATAAATATCACCTGATATTATATGTAAGTAATAAAAGGTCGCTTATGGAGTGGGATGCGAGATTCGCAGAACCGTCTTTCCGGCCTTATACGCTCTGTCTGCCGTCCGGAAGCGTGGATTTGCCCCGTCAAGACATTTGCAATAGCTTTTCTGCGTCATAATATCCTATTCCCATGGTTTCTGCAACTGCCCTGTAAGTTACATGCCCTTGATATGTGTTCAGTCCTGCCAACAGCGCCTTGTTCTTAAGCATTGCCTGCTCTGGGCCACATGCGGCAATTTGCAGCAGGTAGGGGAGAGTTACTCCTGTAAGAGCGAAGGTGGATGTTCGGGGCACCGCACCCGGCATATTTGCGACAGAGTAGTGGATTACGCCATATTTCTCATAACTGGGGTTGTCATGCGTAGTAACATGGTCGATTGTTTCAATGGAACCGCCCTGATCAATGGCTACATCCACAATGACAGAGCCTTTCTTCATACTTTTCACCATATCGGTGGTAACAATTCTGGGTGCTTTCGCACCGGCAATCAGAACAGCCCCGATTAAAAGATCAGCCCTTTTAACCATTTGAGCGGCCGTATATGTATCATAAATAAGTGTAGACACTCTTCCGGAAAACAGGTCATCCAGATATTCAAGCCTGGACTTATTGATATCCATGACGGTTACCTTTGCGCCCAGGCCTACTGCCATTTTTGCCGCGTTTGTTCCAACAATGCCTCCGCCTATGATGAGGACTTCCGCAGCCATGACGCCTGGTACTCCACCTAATAATATACCTGAACCCCCGTAATATTTTTGCAGCATATAAGCGCCCACCTGCACAGACATCCTGCCGGCTACCTCGCTCATTGGAGCCAGCAGGGGAAGCGAACCGTCGGGCAACTGAATTGTTTCATAGGCAATGGCTGTTATCTTTTTCTTCAGCAATGCTTGTGTAAGAGAAGGATTCGGCGCCAGGTGGAGATAGGTAAAAAGAATCTGCTTCTCTTTGAGCAGTGAATATTCCGGCTCAAGCGGTTCTTTCACCTTGACGATGATATCCGATGCGTCAAAAATGTCTTTTGCGGTACTTTTAATGACTGCTCCTGATTCCATGTAATCAGAATCCTCAACACCGCTGCCCAATCCGGCGGATTTTTCTACCAAAATGCTATGCCCGGCTGCTGCAAGTGCATCTACACCTGCAGGGGTTACTGCAACACGGTTTTCATTATTTTTCATTTCTTTGGGTACGCCAATGATCATATCCAATCGTTCTCCTTAAATATAAATTGCTTTTACTCCGGATTTCCAAGGATTATGGAATGACTGTTTTTTACTGTTGACATAACTACCATTGTCCTCGTTTTCTGTATTCCCTGCACACTTTTTATACGATTCAGCAGCCTTTCGAGGGTTATGGTGCTCTCGGTTATTATCTTGAGAGAATAGTCATAGTCTCCCGTTAAATAATGGCATTCCAGAATTTCGTCTTCGTTTTGGACAAATTTTATAAATTGATCCGAATATTTTGGCCTCTCCAGGCTGATAAACATAATTGCAGTCAGACATTTATGTAGGCATTGCGGGCTTAAAATCACGGTGTATTGCTCAATTAGCCCTGAATTTTCCAGTTTTTTCAGCCTTTCGGCGACTGCTGAAACTGAAAGATTGATTTCCTCGCTGATATCGGAAGCAGTAATCCGGGCATTCTTTTGCAGCAACCGGATGATTTTAATATCGATACTATCCATGAACGGCACCTCATTTGAAAATATATCACAAATCATATATTAACACATATATTAACACTAAAAAGAAAAGTTTACCATGTTTTTATCAAAAACAAAAAATTTTTGTGAAATAATTTAAATTTACAGAAAATTATGCGTAACATGATATGAGATAATAGTGTTTAGGAGAAATTATTTTTGCCAAAACAATCTATCGCATCAAGTCCATCCTCATATGGCAAATATAAAGTTCATACGCTGACAATTTCCAAGACAACACAAAAGAACCGCAAGCTATCGCGTAACCGGCATTCAATTGCCTTATACAATAAGCGCTAGTGAAAATATAACTTCCCGTATAAGTTTCTGAAAATACAGTCCATTGCGGCCGGCATTTTCAGAAAAACGGGAAGTAATATTTTCAGTGCTCCCAAGTACCTGCGGTTCTTGATCAGACAGATTCAGAAGGAACATACCAATACTGCAGAGAACCTCTGCTCCGGCGCGCCCCCGTCCTTAGCACTGATGAAAATATAACTTCCGCTATAAATTTCTGCAAACGCAGTCCCTCCGGCCAGCATTTGCAGAAAAATCGGAAGTAATATTTTCAGTGCTCC
>VEPD01000361.1 GCA_012027035.1 Ruminiclostridium sp.
ATGCTTCGCAAGCTCAGACTGCCAATTCAGGATATTCAGGGGATATTTATATCCAATGAGCTGTTTTATGCTGTCTCAGCCCTACAGAGACACCTGCAGGAAACCAGGCATGAGGCAGAAGAGCTAAAAGCACTGAGTACTGTTCTGGCGAAACTTATTGAAACCATTAGGGCTCAAGACAATCTGTCGGAAATGTTTAAGTCCATTGATGTACCTGTTAACTCAGCGATTCTTGAGCTAAAAAATGCGCTCAAAATTACGCTCTCGGAAAGGAATAGCAGTATGTCGGAAAACTCAAGCTACAATAAAATAGGAGATGTAAGGATTGTAAGCCTGCCAAGGATGGTATTTGCATGTTACAGAGCGGAAGGCCCAACTCCGGAAAATGATTGTTCCAAAGTGGTCAACAAATTGATTTTAGAGAATGCACTTCATCGGAAATATGGTTTCAGGCATTTTGGTTTCAATAATCCTGATCCAAAAGAAGGAACCCCGGTTTATGGCTATGAAATGTGGGTTGTTATTCCTGAAGATTTTGACTTGCCTGAGCAATTCTCAAGAAAGGAATTTTCAGTAGGTCTTTTTGCTTCAATTCCAGCGCGATTATCAAATATAGGAGAACGCTGGAAGCAACTTTGGGAGTGGGTAATGAATAATGAAAAGTATGAAGTTGACTGGAATCCTGAAACAGATCGAAGATGGCTGGAAGAATGCATAAATTATGAGACCTTTAATTCCAGTGAAGCTGGTGAAGAAGACCTGCAGCTTGATTTGCTGGCGCCTATAAAAATTAAATGATCAATACGGTCAAAAATCTATAAAAAGGATGATTGAGTATGCAATGGAAAGAAAAGTTTCCTCCGGATAAGCAGCCATCTATGGAAGAGATAGCAAAATATATCGGCGGTGAGACTAAAGAATTATGGAAATCGCTTATGAGCTATATGCTAACTGCATATAAAGCAAAACTGAAATTATCTTATAGTTGCAAGTTTCAACATTGCAGGAAAACTTGCAAAAACATCTTGACAAGTCCAAGTCTGCTATGTAATAATATTCCAAAGCAGTGAGTGTGCATGAGAGTTGAAGCTTGAGCTGCATAGGGGCATGGAAGCCCTACACGTGGAATAATACCCCGCGGAGTCACTTAAAAGGTGATTTTGCGGGGCTTTTTATATTTGAAGGGAGGTAAAGGTGTATGAGTAGTAAATACATTCCTAAAATTGTAGGAGAAAAGATTTATTTATCTCCGATGTTTTTAGATGACCTGGAGCAATATACAAGATGGATGAATGATTTTGAGGTCACAAGATATCTGGGGCAGGCATCAAGATGTATCAGTCTGGAAAGCGAAAAAAAGTATCTGGAGAATCTCGTATCAGACGGATATAATTTTGCAGTAGTATTAAAGGAAGAGGAACGTTTGATTGGTAATGCGTCCATATTCGATATCCAGCATTTGCATCAGCGGGCGGAAATAGGATTGTTTATCGGTGAAGCCAAGGACAGGAGCAAAGGGTATGGACAGGAAATTGTAAGGCTATTGGCGGATTACGGGTTCCGATATCTCAATTTGAACAACATAATGCTCAAGGTCTTTTCAGGTAATTCCGCTGCTATCAATACATACCGGAAATGCGGATTCAGAGAGATCGGAAGACGGACCAGATGCTACTTAGTGGAAAACAAATGGCATGATGAAATATTCATGGAGATCTTGAGAGATAACACGCCTGCTTATTACGGAGATGTACAAAGGGGCGATATTTAAAGTTTGACGATAAAGTGAAAGAAGAGATCCGTAAATTCTCAATCCCTTTTTATGACCGGAAAGATATAATGCACGGTATGAAACATATTGAGAGGATACTTAAGGAGGCTGACAATCTTACATTAATATATCCTCAAGCGGACAGGGACATTGTTTTTGCCGCATGTTACTTCCACGGCATTATATATGGTAATGAAGAAATAATCCGGAGCTTTCTTGAAAGGCTGAATTTATTTGATGAACAGATTTGTAAGATCATTACTGCGGCATGTGAATCTCAGGTCGGCAGTGTCCCTGAAACATTAGAGGGAAAAATTGCACATGATGCGCATATGATCGAGGGTGGGAAAACATTTCTGGTAGTGAAGTCGTTGGTCACAGGTACGGCAAGGGGACAGTCCATGGAGGAAACATTAGAGTATGTGAACAGGAATATTCTCAACAAGGGTCGGTGTTATCTGGCTGAAGCAATTGACAAATATGCAGAAAAACAGGCGTATTTAAAGGATTTTATGGAATCCATCCTTGTAGA
>VEPD01000148.1 GCA_012027035.1 Ruminiclostridium sp.
GCAAACTCATCACCGCCGATTCTGGCTATAACGATCTTTTCAAATTTGGATTCCAAAAGAAGCTTCGTCGTTTTTTTCAAAAGCTCATCGCCTTTTGCATGCCCCAAGGTATCATTAATGATTTTCAAACCGTCAACATCGCAAATCATTATACCGATGAACCTTCTTCCGCTTTGCTCCAGTTTTTGTATCTCCTGCTCGAAATAAGTCCTGTTATGTAAACCGGTTAACGCGTCATGCATCCCAAGATAATTCAATTGCAACTCATTTCTGATTCTTTGGGATACTTCCAGCTGAAGCTCCCTTACAGTCCTCATATCCTGGCAGATAACCAGAATGCCTGCGGTGTCACCGGATACATCCCTGATAATTCTTGGTTTGACAACTACGGGAATACTTTTACCGGATACCGTAACCATATCACATTCATAAGTGTTGTCGGTACTGTTGCCCGAAAAGAGCCCCGAAGCATCAAAATCCGCACTGAATAATTTACAATATTGGCATCCGATAAGCTCGCTTTTTTTAAATCCGAGATTAACAAGCAAGCTATAATTCACTTTTATAATATTTTTCTTACAATCCGCAATAAAAATGAAATCGTTGACTTTTTCTATTATTTCTTCAGATTTTATAAGCTCTGTAATACCAATGAAATTATATCGCGATATTGCAAACCATATACCGAGTATTGTGGCCAACAGGAATATTTCCGAAAAATCCGGAACAGGCAATACTGAAGCCATTGTCAGTTTGTATATCAGGACAGCTGCCAAAGCTGAAAACCCACAAGCAAGAATAATGAAAATCTGTTTCTTTTCAAGTACAAAACCAGTATTCCTTCTCCATGAAATCAATAACAACATGATCAGAATCCCATGAAAAACATAATTAAATATTTTAATGTAATCCGGTATGTGTATATCAATATATTTGAAGTATCTGACTGTAATCAGATCGGCAGCTATTAAAATCAATGAAGGTAAATATATTATATAATTCAGGAAATCATATTTTATCAGCAATGCCGGTTTTGACTTACATAATATAATGTGCAGCATTATGGGCGTGAAGGAATATAAGCTCACATATTTCACCAATCTCAAAAATTCATAAAAGTCTTGATTAAAAAACTTAAAGGGTAAAAAAGCAGTATAGGCAAAAACATCACAAAAAGCCAGGAAGCCTGCACTGATACATAACGCAAAAACTAAATGGGTCTCTCTTGACGACGTACATTTTTTTAATATGGTTACACCCATACAAATAAATACCATGAGGCAGAACTCTGCAACGAGCGAATATATAAAAGCCATTATGCACCCTCCCTGGTTCGACTTAAGTAAAGATTTTGAATAGTAACAGGTAAAACTACAAAAATTTACATAATATTCTTCTATTATTTTACTTTCTTATTACACTTTACACAATACCTGCAGGATATTTTTCTTTGATGTGGGTAAAATTGTATTCTTTTATTTATACTTATGGTATAATGTCTACAATTGTTTCTAATATTAATGAATATTGTTAAGTATAGGTGATCTATGGAAGGTATATTTATAGAAAACGGTGATATTCTAAAAAAAATTAATGCCGATGACATTTACTACTTTACACGTGATAATTCTAAAACATATGCTGTAATAAAGGATGGTCGTTTTGAAGTAAAGGCTAGTCTAAATTACATTAGTGTTATTTTGGAAAAGAACTTCATTAGAACTCATAAAAGTTTTATTGTTAATATTAATAAGATAAACTTAATAAAAAAAAGTACTGGAAATACTTATAATGAACTTTTATGGGCACAGACTCAGTCGCAATTATTACAAAAAAGAGTTTAAAGATGGTTATCGAAAGGTTTAGCATTCTATGATCTTTTTGTATTATTTGTTTTGTGGTACACGCCATAGAGTATAGTAACCCTCACTATCTCGTATCTTCTGCACTCAAAAATACTTTATAGTTCTATAGGAGAAAGCTTATGCAACTGAGTGAAAAAAAAGATAAGCTTTTACCGTATCTGACTGGTATTGCTTGATGTGGTATCTAAATCCATTGTGATCTTGTATACAATCCAGCAGTGGCAGAAATCAGGAAGCCTCCTTTTAAATCAGATTATATGTTTATTGCGGTCAGCCTGTGAGTTCCTTACATGATGAAGGTGCAGAGAGGCTTGCACAATATATTATCCACACACCCTTTTCACAATAACGCATGACTACATACCAGGACAGGAATCCCCTGATGGGTGGCGAGGTTGTCTATGAGGGTAAAACCAGCATGGTTGATGAAATCTTCACAACTCTTGACTGAGCTGGTCGCAGGCATGGCCTGCTGCTCGACCATGCATCCCGGCTAGCCCGGCTTGTGACACATATCCCGGCAAAGGCGAGTAAATGGTACGGTATTGTGGCTATTACTCCAATAAATCTCGTGGGATACGGAAGAAGTAAGAAAATGATGATAACGCCGATTCCGAACCTGTTACGGTTGAATCCGACATCTCAAGAAAGAAATTCCGCAAGAACTGAGCACGGCTTCTCCAGAAAATATATAATATCGATATAAGTGCATTCAGTATGTCAGGTAATCGTTATGCAAACTGCTTTTTCCATCGTCGAACTGTACTTTCCTCCTCATCCGTTACAACATGTGGATGCCACTCGATTGATGCTTCGATTTCGGCTCCGACATAACGCTTGTACGGGTTGAGAAAATCAGGAATGACACATGGGTCTTTTTGCAGTCGGGGTTTGTACATAATACCTGCAACTGGGATAAATTGTTCTGTATCCAACAGAGTTAAAAATTTTTTCGGATTGAAACTTTTTAATGAATATATTACTCTAATAATATACCATGTATAAATTTAGGATTTTTTACAGGAAGGTGATAATGATTATAATAGTTGGTGATAATAAATATGTAGAATTCAATATCCTTTTAAGAGACAATTATAGTTATCTTTACAAGCTAGCCTTGTTTTTTTTAAGGAATAAGTATGATGCTGAAGACTTATTACAGGAAACGTTTTTAACAGCTTTTAAAGCGTTTTCACAATTATCCAATATTAAATATTTTCGAACATGGATAACTAGAATATTGATTAATAAAGCCAAAAGTTATTATAAAAAGGCTATAAAAACGGTTGATTTAAATAAAATTATTATATCTGAATCATTAAGTACAGAGGAAATTGAAATCTGGGATTTAGTTAATAAACTTAAACCTAAGTACAAAGAAGTTATTTATCTTAAATATGCACATGATTTGATAGATAATGAAATTGCTAAAATATTGAATTGTCCTGTTGGAACAGTAAAAACCAGAATTAGTAGAGCACTGGGTTTTTTAAAAAAGCAAATAATTGAATAGCATAAACGGAGGGATATTATGGATTTTAAGGATAATATTGAATCGAAGCTTGATAAAAACCTCAAAAGTATTAACAACAAGATTTCTATACCTTTTTATAGTATAAATACTGTAGTGTTAGCAAAACCTGATAATTCAGTAAAATCGTTATTTCAAAAAAAGAGATTTCTCTTAATTACCATATTCTTTGCAATAGTTCTTACAACGGTTGGAGTATATGCTTACAACAAGTTCCTGTATGACTCCAAGAGTCTTCCGAAAGATAGTGGGCTTAAACAGGCTGAAGAAAATGGGTCAATTAATTATTCTAATTATTCAGTTACAGTCAATGGAATAACGGTGACTGTATCAGGAGTGGTATCAGATACAATTAGAACGGTTTTGTATGTTGATGTTAAAGGTCGCAACCTTGATATTAATGATGCTAGCTTAATTGATAGTAGCAACACTCAATATAAGCTAGATGGAATCTCTAATGGTTATAATATTCAAGATACGAAGTCTACCTCCCGAAAAGTAATTGAATTTACAGGCGGTGCTCAAAATGATACAACAATTGAGCTAAAAATCGAAAAAATCTCTAATATATGGGGGCCATGGATATTTAGATTGCCAATTAAAGTAATACAAGCTAAAGATTTTGTTATAAATAAAGATTTTACTATTGGTAATACTACAATAAAAATAAAAAAAATAACATGTGCTGCTAGCGCATTAAAGATTGATTATATTTTAAATGGTGAATTTCTTAATATTTGTGATGGATACGTATCGAATAGCTCGTTAACTAAATCAAATTTTCTAAGGGGTGGTTTAGTATCTATAGATAATATTTATGAAGGAAGCACATTATTTACTCCTCTTACTTTAGAAAACAATGATCTGTTGAAATGGATTATATATACAAGTTATAATAGCAAAAAGCCTATTGAGATTATAATTCCTATAAGATGAAAAGAGAAAAGTGTAAAGTGTAAAGTCAGTGATTTTTGCAAAGTAGGGTTTGCTTAACGGCTCAAAGATCCGCATAAATACTGGATTTCGGTGCATTTTGTGATAAAATAATTGTTACTATCAAGCAAAATTGGGCCAGTTTTGGCAAACAATTTTCTTCCCTCACTTTTCTGTTAAAAAATCTGTTTCCTGTGAGCAAGGCGCCAACTCTCATCAGCAAAGTCCAACACCTGACACTTATGTGTCAGTCTGTCCAGCAGAGCTGTAGCAAGTATAGCGTCGCCAAGAAGCTCCCCCAGCCTTCAAAGCCTTTGTTTGACGTAATCACGACAGAAGCTGATTCATAGAACTGTGATATTAAGCCAAAAAATAAATTGGCTTCCGTTTTGCTGACCGGCAAGTACCTAACCTCGTCGATTATCACAAGGTCGCACTTGTTTATCCATCTGACTCTTGCGGCACTTTTCAGGTAAGCGTCAAACGCAGCCAGATCCCTCATTAAATAATGTCAGGCTTCTTCTTACCTAGCCATTCATCAAAAGCGTTGGAGATTTCAACTCTAAACTCTTCATCCGACAGACCAAGATCAGTTCCACGCTCATATGTCCGGTCTATGGTATAGGCAAACTTGTCCGCAAATCTGGCATCCTCAAGCTCCATATGAGGAAATCGCTGTGAGTGATAAAATAAAGGATACCAAATTCGCGCATATAAAGGATACCACTTTTGACAAAAAACACTGATTTTTCTGGTAAAATGTTTTTTGGCTTTTAAGTCAAAAAAACAACCAGGAGGTCAGAATTTATGGAAAAGGAGTCAAGGTGGTACATGTATTGCAAAATTCAAGCCATGAAGGGGGAAGGTTTTTCCCAGCGGCAAGTCGCTAAAATAGTTGGATATAGCCGCAAAGCCATCCGAAAGTATTGGAATATGACATCGGAGGAATACGACGAAAAGATCCTTGAGAAAGCCAAACGGTCAAGTCTGGAGCAGTATAAGGAACTCCTGCTAAGCTGGCTCCGGGAGTACAGTCAACTATCTTCATCTCAGGTGTTTGACTGGCTACAGGAAAAGTATCACACAGAAATCAGCGAAAGCAGTGTCAGGAGGTATGTCCGGTACTTAAGAAAGGAATACGAAATAAAGCATGAGAAACCGGAAAGAGATTATTGTCCACAGGATGACCCGGCAATGGGTTATCAAATGCAGATAGACATTGGGATTGTAACCGTTGAGAATGTAGTAACCAGAAAGTATCAGAAGCTCTATTGCATAGCATTTGTCCTCTCAAACTCAAGATATAAATATGGAGTATGGTACGATTACCCACCTACAGCAAAGGATATGGTCAATGCAATAAAGATTTGCTTTGAGTGGATGGGAGGCAAGCCCAAAGAGCTGGTCTTTGATCAGGACAGGCTCATCGCAGTAGACGAAAACTATGGCGACATCATCTATACCAAGGCGTTTGAAGCCTTCAGACAAAGTGAAAACCTGAAAATATATTTATGCAAAGGGTCTGATCCTGAAAGCAAGGGACGTGTGGAGGCGGTAGTCAAATTCTTTAAGAACAATTTTGCCCGATACCGACAGTTTTATGACATGAGACAGTGGGATGAAGCCTTTGAGCAATGGCTGGCCCGCTGCGGCAATAAGAAGAAACATACAATAACAAAAAAAATACCGGCAGAAGTATTTGAATTGGAACGCACATACCTCATACCGATATTTTATGAAAGTCCTAATAAAACTGATAAGAAAATACTATCACGGAATGTCAGGAAAGACAATACCGTTTTTTATGAAGGAAATCGCTACACGTTGCCGCCTGGCACTTACAACAAGCACAAGGAGGTAAGCTACAGGATCGCAGAGGACAAGCTGCAGCTATATGATATCTTTGGAGATGCCTTGATTGCGGAGCATACAATCAGCCTTGAAAAAGGGAAACTTGTCAGGAACAACAACCACCTGAGAAACCATGAAGAGAAGGTTGAAAAATTATTAATAAACATACTGGATAAGCATTTCCAGGCAGATAGAAACATCGCAGAAACCCTTTTGAGAGGCATAAAACGTGAGAAGCCCAGGTATGCAAGGGACCAATTTAAACTGGTTGAAAAGTCGATTGCCGGTAAAAGTGCCCCTGCAATCAAAGCCGGGCTTGAATACTGCGTAACAAACGAATTGTTCAGTGCTGTTGACTTAAGAGACGCTATAAGATACTTTGAGAAAACTGCCGGTAAAGAAGCAATAACAGATAAACAGAAACCTCCTCTTGAGCCGCCATTTATCAACAAGAGTCTGCACATGGTCAGTGTTAGCAAGCGCGATATCAGTGATTATGTGAAGGAGCTTGGAGGAGGTGACAAACCATGGCTGAACTGATAAAGGTCAAAGAATTGCTAAAATGCCTTAATTTAAATGAATCGAAGGAAAAGCTTGAAGATATCTGCACAAAGGCTGAAATGAAAAACCTGACGCCCCTTGAGGTCGTAGAGATGCTGCTGCTTTGTGAAACGGATGCGAGAAAAGAAAAAAGCAGGCTGAAACGTATGAAGGCGGCATGCTTCCCTTACAACGAACTTACAGATGATTTCGACTATAACAGGAAAGGCTTTTCCGGCATTACCCAAAGCCATATGAAGCAGCTTTCTCAGCTCAGCTGGCTTGAAAAAGCATATAATATAATGTTTCTTGGACCTCCGGGGCTTGGTAAGACCAGGCTTTCGATAGAACTTGGCATTAAGGCTGTTCAGGCAGGTTACAATGTATCATTCACGACCCTGGGTCAGTTGATGACTATTTTCAAAACGGCGGATATACGTACAAATTCAAGCCGGAGGCTAAAGCAAATCAGAGACAGTGACCTTGTAATCCTTGATGAGGTGGGCTTTTTGCCCATCTCAAGACAAGAGGTTAACAGGCTGTATGAATTTATTAACGAGATGCATTTGAAAACTTCAATAATACTTACCAGCAATAAGGGGTTTGAGGAGTGGAGCGAGTTTTTAGGCGATAATATAATAACCGGAGCTATTCTGGACAGAATCGCCTACCAGTGTGAAATATTCTCATTGAAGGGGTCGAGTTGGAGAATGGAAAACAGAAAAACCATACTAAAAGATACTAATGTTTAAGTTCGTTGGTGGTATCCAAAATATGCTCATTTTTGGTACCCTTTATATTGACGTTTACA
>VEPD01000499.1 GCA_012027035.1 Ruminiclostridium sp.
ATATATATATCATTCCGACCATAGTATACCCCCCACTGTAAGCCTTAAAAACTATATGTATGCCATGAGGATGCTTGACAAGTATGGAAAGTACTGATTCCAATCTTGTCAACCCAGCCCTTTCAGTCTGATTTCCTTTTTATCGCTGTAGGATCGAACCACTGCATTCAGCAATTCTACAGGTGCATATAAATGCTCAAAGGATTCAGGCGATTTTCTTGTCCGCATCATTTGAGCAAATTTCTCGAATTCATTGAGATAACAACCTGTGATATCGATTTCGCGGACCATCGTCCCATTCTCTCCGAAAAGTACTGCAAAATTCTCCTTTGAGTCGGGAATAAAGTTCATTGTAACCTGGATCGCATCATATTTTACAATTGCAGTCACACATCCGCTGTTTTCACTTGCCACCACTGACCTGGCATTATATCCGAAGGCTTTCATGGTCATCTCCGCCAGATGCGCACCGTAAAAATAAATCCCACCGTACTCGTTTTCAAGGGTAGCAGGAAAATTGACCATTGCTGTCTTCAATTTACCGATCCTGCTTCCGTTTTCCACAGCACTTTTTACCATAAGCACATCAGATACATATTTAAGGCTTGAACCGCCGGTAAGAAGTGTATTATGCCTGCTTGCCGCATCAAACAACTTTCTTGCATCCTCGTTCTTTATACAAAAAGGCTTGTCGATCCATGTCGGAATACCTGATTCGATAAACGGTAAAGCATAGGGCAGGTGCAAATCACCATGACGGAAAACCACCATGGCCGCGTCCACCTTTCCCATAAGATCCTCCGGCCTTTCTGCGATATACTCGATTTTTCCGTTAGTTGCAACCTCTTCAGTGCGCTTTTTCTCCAGCCCGAAGATCCCGGTGATTTTGAAATCTGGGAAAAGGTACTCCCCTGTCTTTTTATCTGGTATATTGACCACTCCTGCAAATGCATCCGCATGGCTGTTGTCAGATCCGATAATTCCAATTTTAAACATTGTATCACCTTCCCATTATTATTTCTCAGTCCTAAAAATTTAACTGCTTTTAAAGCTTTCCCATAAGTTCATTCCATTTGATCAGGCACTCTTCGGTAGCCTCATATCCTTTGTACGAGAACGCCGAGCCTTTGGGCAGCGCCAGTAATGCTTCACTGATTTCCTGTATTGGACGGTAGTGTGTCTCAAGTACAACATAGCCGTTGTATCCTGTCTTTATCAGTTCTCTGAATTGTCCTTTATAGTTTACCTGTCCTTCCCCTAGCGGTACACCGACAATTTTCGCGTCCATCTGTCTCACCGCATCCTTCAGATGCATATGGACCATATAAGGCTTGATGATCTCATACCCGTCTGGGAACGGCACTTCCCCGTCAGGGTCATATATATCATTTCCCGGGTCCCACAAGGCTTTTATCAGTGGTGAACCAATCTCTTCAACCACCTTCACAAGCTTTTGTGAATTGGATGCATATACGCTCGGGTCAAATTCCAGCATCAATGTCAGCCCTTCCCTTTCAAGAATTTTAACAGGCTCTTCAAATCTTGAAACAATCTTACCGAGGTTTTCTTCAAAGCTCCCTTTTTTCCAGAAGGTAAAACCCCGTATCAGGCCGGTCCCAAGATTATGCGCCAATTCAATGCATTTTCTTAATATTATAATTTGTTCCTTAAGCTCTGTCGGGTTATCGATGTCACATTTATAGAAGGGCGCGCTGATCCCACATACCTCAAGCCTTGCATCCTCAACGATTTCCTTTATTCCAGCTACATCACGCCTGTCAAGCTCATGAGGGCCTTTTCCCCATACGGACCTTATTTCAACACCGTCCAGCTTGTACTTCCGGGCTAACTCAACCGCAGTCCCAAAATCCTGCGAAATCTCATCGGTTATAACACCTTTTTTAAACACTCCTCATCCTCTTTCGTTACAATCGGCCACGTAAATAAATCACCAGGCGTGCTTTTCACAGCTTTTGAACCCCCGAATATAGCCGGTTTGTTATTCATAAAGATCTCCTGTCCGTATAAAACTACGCTATACATATATTTATTATAATTTTACAGAAGCCTCTTTTGTTTTTCTTTGCAAATTCTATTATAAAGATGACTAAATCTCTGAACTCAAATTCCGTATCTCTGCTTTGTCTATAATAAAGCTCATGGAAAAATTGCTATGGTTTTTATTCCATACTGTTTTTAAAAGAAATCCACCTGCATGTACCAATGCATCTGCCGGTCTCATCAAAGTCTACGTACCATTGTATTTCAAAACCATATTCTCTTGCAATAGGTGGATAAAGAAATCTACAATGGTCGCAATATGTCATATTGCCATAATATACTTCCTTTCTTCTTTCAAGTAATTCACCAACAGAAGGGCACTTGAACATGGTTCCTTTTAAAATACCATCATCCAGATTTACTTCATACTCAGCTTTTTCCCTTCCGAGGGTTCCTTCACATCCCCCCCAATATTCCATCATGCCTTCTAATCCTTTAGTTCTTACCAATTCTCTAAAGTGGGTACACCATTGATGAGATATGGCTGCCCACAGGTTCTTTACAGCATCTGCTTGTATTTCATATCAACATATTTGAAAGTTTCATTATAAGTTACAATAAAATCATATACAGTCATTAGTTCATCCTTCTCGATTACACAAATTAAATACCTCTTTGTACTTTAATAATATTTTATAGATTACATTATATAGTCCGAACCATTCCTTTATAGGCGCCATATTGACATCCTCCTTATTCGAAAATGTAATACATTCAACACGCTATGCTGTCGCTTACAACATATTATCAATTTTTACAGATTGAATAATGTCCAGGCCAAGACGCCAGTGGAGAATGACTATTATCCATGTTTTTTCCCATACTGCTTTCACAATATCATCTCCTGCTTCCAATTTATAAATTCATTACAACAAGCCACATTTTTTCATACATTCCTTAACTTTTTCACACTCATTTACCTTTAACTTGAGCGAATAATCGGGATAAAACATACCTTCATACCCGAGAAGATTCATAGCATAGCTGAAACCGCCGAATACGCCTACCTCAACAAATGTATCCCTTAACCTTAAAATATTGTTATAGCACTTTCCAGCCTCTCCATAATTACCATTTGCCATGCATCTGTACATCTTTGCCGTAACAGGGGCTGTGCAACTGAACATGCCGTCGATATGCATCTTCAATCCGTATTTATAAGCAATGTCAAACAAATCCGAACCGCTGAATATGATACTGAAATCATCTTTTTTCTCAGTACTTTGCATAAGCAGCTTTGCAGTCAACATATCCCCCGTTTTAATCCCTTTAATACTGCCTGCTGATATAAGATTTTCAACTGTTGACGGGTTTATTTTCACCTTTGTGATTGCCGGTAAATCATAAAGATAAAGCGGAAAAGGCGAATAATCGGATATTATTTTAAAAAAATTTTTAAGCTCCTCTTGATCTACAGAATAATAAAAAGGTGTCGTGGCAACTATGCCATCAATATCAAGACCTTTTAAACTGTCAATTTTTTCAAATATTCTCGCTGCCGAGTTATCAATTACACCTATCAGGACCGGGCATTTTTTCTTTGCTGCCCCTGTAGAAGCTTTTGCAACCTTTGAATATTCCCTGTTTTTTACATATGCGCCAATTCCCATACCGCCCATTACAAGCAGACCTGATGCCCCTGCTTCTATCTGGTCTGTTATATGTTTTTCAAAACTGGACGGTATTAAATTGCCGGATTCATCAAGGGGCGTACCCAATGCCGTATAAAATCCTTCCTTCATTTAATTATCACTCCCTGTTATTATCTTTCATAAAAAATATTACCCCGTTCCTTTTTATCCGTCTGGAATACATTCGGCTTTCTATGATCAAATCATAAATACCCCATTGAAATTTTCTTTTAAATCTTCTTTTTATTTCGACAAAATTTTCCCTTCCTAGATATTAAACCATTCGTTTTATATTTTAAGTAATTGCTTACAGTTTTTCCAGGTTATTTTTTCAATTGCCCCTTCAGTTAATCGGCGTTGCTGTCTCAAATCGTTAAACAATTTAATAATTGGGGGGGTCTGATTAACATCGCTCCTGCGGCAGGAATCAATGCCGAAAATCAGCTTGTCCTGAAATTCATCCAGAAATTCCAGTCCGAAACCCGGATCCCGTATAATAGCATTGTAACCGCTGCGCGCAGAAGTTTCCGCCCATAGGTTATGATACTTCCGCATCAATTTCGGCACTGCGCCTCCTTGCTGTACAAGTCCGCCGGGATATCCGCTGCGGTCCTCCACGGGTACATCGGCTGATATCTCAGCCCAGAAAGTAGGTCCATGACCTATAAAAATCGTCTCGGGACAAGCTTTTAAAGCATACTCCAATTTGGGCAGTCCGTAATTGTCACAAAGTCCATAACTATAGGGACCGTCTTGCATATCAAAGAGTACTGGCAGCCCGGACTTGCCTGCCTGGCGGTAGAGATTCATGCAGCGTATATCATCGAAATCCATCTTTGGTAAAAATTCACCCAATCCTTTGCATCCCCTTGCTTTATATTCCTCCAGTAAATAGCTGAAATTCATATCCGGCCGGTTCCCATAACGGGGATCAATCAGGCAAAAAGGAATAAGACGTTCCGGATAATACCCACAAGCGGCAATTATATCCTCTGTGTCAGCCTCCAAATAAGCCCCCTCAGGATGCTCGCTTACTGGTAAAACACAGGTTTTGTCAATTCCCCAGGCATCCATTTTGGCTATTAAATTGGTAACATCCATGAATTCTCTTCGGTCAGGCAATATACGACCGATATGGCCATGAATATCAATTATCATAGACTATCCTCCCGCTATGATTTGCATTCGCTTGTATAAAGTTCCTCCTGTATACAAACAGCGTATATTCATATATCTGTACACTCAAACAACGGTCTTAGATGTATGGTTGTCATCACATCACCCTGGTAAACAAAAACACCGTCCGTTCTGAGTTTTTCAAATTGCTTGAAATATCCCGCCACATCTTTCGGCGTATAAGCGCCTCCAAGGTCTCCGGCCCTGGGTTCACTCAGCAGTATCTTTTTCCACCCGTCTATGCATCCATATACTTTAGTCATTGTACCCTTACATAGATGCTGATAGTGTTGCACCGGCGGAAGAGGCTCGCTGGTAGCAAGATTTGAAAGGATTATGCCGTCTGTCCATCCGTGTTTTACACAATCGGTCATTGCCCTGTAATATACAATCTGGTCGGCAGGTATCCTGACTTTAAGGTTGAGTGCCTTTCCGGTCCTGTTTTCTTTTGACAACAACCTATCTTTCACCCTTGAGATTATGTCCGTCAAAGTCTCTTCAGTCTGATTCTCGAAATATCGCAAATAATCAAGACATATGCCATCAATATCGTAACGGTCTATAATCTCTCCGATTATATCCATCGCATAATCCCTGACTTCGCTAAAATTAAAATCGAAAGAACCGTCCTTGATAAAACGGGGATTTTCACGCGCAAACTTTTCCGAAATGCCGGGATCCCAGATATAAGGGCGATTCATCCCCACATTGGCAGTAATTTTTATTTTCCTGCCTTTCATATACCTGATCGACTCTTCCAGTATGTCGCAATTCTTTACAAGTTCTACCGGGTCGCTTATAATGGTATTTTCATCAGTTATGGAATTACTGTCCACCCTCTCGACAATTTTACTGTAATGCAGGGATTTCATCCCGATCCTCACAGTCTGGCATGTTATCTCGTCCGGATTCAACCGTAATAAATCATTCAACATTATACCGTTCATATTCTCTGCGTCATGAAACCCAAAAGGAGTATAACTATAGGGCTCGTAGTAAAGGATGAGGTATTTGCAGCTTACCTTGCGGACAACAGGCTTGCTGTGCGGCACCAGTTTCACATATGACAAACCTGCAAAACTGGGATCCCCAGGTACAATTTTCTTCAACCGGCGAAGTCCAAGATATCCTCCCCTGATATGGGCAGTCTTCCAAAATATTTCCTTGTTTTCCTTTCCAAAATAATTACAATCGTATTGGCACATGCCCGAGCCCTGGGTCATCACCGTACTGAAATTCTCTTCCTGAAGCCTGGCTAAAAACCATGCGCCGCCATTTTTAAGGCCGAAATATATATCATATTTCCCTTCCGTCTTTAGCGGAATCCTGATATCAACCGATTGATCATCTTTTGGACGGACTATATAATTATCTTTTGGATTCTTTATCACCAGCCATTTCCCGCTATCGTCGTGCGGATCGGTTGTACATTCATTACCTAGAATTTCCGACCAGTCATCCAGATATAAAACTCCAACATTTTTCAATGTCAGGATTTTTACTTCTTCATATTCCCTATCCGTAGTGATAAAAATAACTTTTACGGCTGCCGGTCCGGTATAATTCCTTACGTTCAAATACTTGTTCCAGTACAACGCCTTTAAATCTCTTCCATAAAGCCTTACTGTGCCTATGGACTGTTCCTGATGCCACAGATAGCCGTTTCCATTCAATTCGTATTCTTTATCCAGTGTGGAATATATGGATGCATATTTCCATTCTTCTTCTCCGATACGGTAGAATACCTGGCAGGATATGAGATTATCCTGCTGCCTTATTTCTATTTCTACTAAATCATTGCTGTTTTGATGTATTTCTTTTATTATGTTATCCATTTTTCCTCTTTAATTCAACACAATGATACTGCCGGCCAGTATCCTGAATATTTTTCCAGGCTGCCGGCCAGCAGTATTAAAATGCATCGGAGTAATTCATTGCGTATGTTTTACGGTTACCGGATCCCAGTGTTATTTACCGGCCATGATGTCGCTGAAAAGCGGGGCTTTGTTCAATTCATCAACAAATCCACTGAGTCCTGCCTTATTAAGATTATCAATGTATTCGTCCCATTTTGCATCAATATCTACAGCTCCTGTAATACTGTTAAGGAAAAATTCATCCACTATTGTATTGATTGCCCCACCTTTTTCTTTAGTCATATCGTTGATATTAGTAGCATTAAAAAGATCATACCGATATGGTTGATACTTCATATCTTTCCATTTCGTAGACGTATAACCATCAAATACCTTCGAAAACATTGATCCCTGTGAAAATACCTGATCCTCTATAAGCAATATATTCTCGCTGTTGAATTTTGAAAGACCTTTTTTTGCTCTCTCGTCATCATTAATTTTAATAACGACGAATGATTTATAAGGTTCGCCGCTCCATGTGAAATCCGTACCTTCTTCTCCATATTTGAGGTAAACCCTGGCCTCCTTGTCAAAGTAGCAGTAATTAAATAGTTGAATAATTTTAGCGAGCTTGTTGTCATCCACCTGCCTGTTTACAAAAAACGAATAATTAAACGGCACAAAGGTATATGGCATCGATCCCTGTTTTCCGCCGCTTCCCTTTTCAGGCGGAGCTATAAGTATCTTCGCCGCCGGATTTGCTTCAATAATACTGAGAGGCGCCCTATCTTTATAATATATGTCATTAAGATATAATAGGGTTGTAGCAAAATATCCCGCCTTCCCGTTTGTTAATTTTTCAGTCCATTTATTCCAGTCTACTGTCGGAAATTCCTTGTCGATCAGCCCTTGCTTATACAAGCTGGCTGCAAATTTCAGAAAATCTTTATAAGCCTGGCTTGAAATAGAATAAGAAGCCTTCCCGTTTTCCTCCACACTCGCGGTGCCATCAAGACCGCTAAACAAGCTTATTCCATACATTCCCGCCAATGGCATCCATGTATAATTCTTATATACATTGCCGGACATACCTATGGTATCGTTCTTGCCATTCCCGTCAGGATCATTTTGAGTAAATGCTTTCATTATATTGACAAATTCATCCTGGGTAAATGCTTCGTCGGTAATGAATATTTTTCCGTTTGCATCAATCTGCTCAAGATTGCCGTGGGGTTTTATACCCAGCTTTTCAAGCCAGTCAAGACGGTAAAATGATGAGTAAGCCACACCCTCACTAAGTAAAGGATAATAACCGGTTAACGCCATATACTCATCAGTAGTGCCCAATCTGCTTATCTTCCATCCCAGAGGATTTTTATCCAGCAGCGCGGCATAATCCGGAGCATTTTTTACAATCATGTCTTTTTTTATCGTCCTTGTCAGTCCGTCGCTGTATAATTTCTTGGATGACTGTAAAAACCATCCTGCATCGGGCATTTCACCGCTGGCCATCATAAGATTGACCTGGTCTGAGTTGGTTATGTCAACTGGATTAACAACGATATCTATATTCAGTTTTTCTTCAACTTTCTTCTCAGCCCAGGTATCTGGATCAACTGCAGCAGGTCTTCCTCCCAGTGCAATAGATATCTCGATTTTTTCGGCATTGGTACTTTCGGAAGTTTCTGCTGCTGTCTGACTTTGTGAGCTTTGCTGACTGTTGGTTCCGGTCTTGGTACCGCATGCCGCAATCCCTGAAATCAACATAATGGTAACAATAACTGATATTAATGTTTTGATTTTTTTTGACATGATATTTCCTCCCATTCATATTTGTTATTTTTGAAATTTACAACCATCCCCGGTTTCTAAATTTCTCTGTTTACAGAACCTGCCAATATTATTTTCTCTCACCTCCTAATCTTGTATGTTCGTATAAATCCTTAGTGAAGCGCCGATAAATATAAT
>VEPD01000366.1 GCA_012027035.1 Ruminiclostridium sp.
CCTTAACGACCAGCGTAACCCGCTGGCGCACGGGCAAAAGTTGAAACCAAAAAGGCGTTTCACGCCAGTCGGGTTGACGCCTTTGTTCTGCACGGCTGTTTCATTTTTTGTTCAATTTATCAACTATGGAGGTTAAAGATTCATGAATCATAATCGTATAACCACAACCGGGTGTACTGCATTCATAGGGAAATATTTGAGGTTCGTTATTCCAAAGTGGCCTTTTGCATTCGGGACAATGCGCAACTGGCGCGTACCTACCAGACGGATCTCTTTTGAAAAGAGCCCCAAGATATTCCGTAAATTGATCGGGAATATTTTGTTTATCAAGTTGTTTTCTACATTCGGCATTCTCTTTCATAAGCTCGGATATCTTTGTCTTCAACTCAGTACGTTCTTTTTCGATATTACGGAGTTCATCTTTCAGAAGAAGGAGACGCTCCCTTAGAATGGAACTACTACCATGTTCATTAATTAATTCTTCGATGAGGCTGAATGGATTAAGTTTCATTTATCCTCCTGATGTCTTATATGCCGTTATAATTTTAATGCAGAACGCTTAGTTGAGCTGCCTGCGTACAAGCTACACCGAAGAAGAATGAGCTTTAATTGGCAGGTCAGCTCGAACTATTTGTTGAACTTTTCTATTTTATTCTCTTATGGATAATAAATCACCCTTCAGCTTCTCGGTAAAGGCCAAATCGGTATTTCTGGCCGTTATATCGGCTGTCTTGTCAGTTGTAGTTTCAGTTATTTCTGTCTTGCCTCTATTTCCGTATATCCTCACGCCGGTTTTTTTGTCCAAAGCCTGTAAGGAAACCATAGCGCCGCCGTTATTGTTCTTTTCCATTGCATGTATCGCTAAAGCCATCATCACGCCGCTTTCTGAATTGCCTCTTTATTGGCCGGATGCCTATACTGCCGCAGCGGCGGAATCTCCATAGTACGTATCAATCTCTGTCCGCAAATAGGACACAGCTCAGGATGCTCGTCTCCTTTTGTCTCACAATAATCCTGCCAGACGGCGGGCTCAAGGTCGGTTATCGCCTCTTGTCCGAACAACGACCGGCAGTGTGTTAACTCCTCTTTCGCCGTCGGCGCATAGAGCCCCCAGGAACGCACCACTTTCGTATACGGCTCCGGAATATGCAGCAGATATCTTTGTATGAAGTCTGCCACCGGCAAGGTCATGGTTCTTTGTTTTGTCCTTTCATCAGCCCGATGCCGGAAGGTGACCCCTTTATCCGTGTGTGATAGTATCCGTTTGTTTGAGATCGCGCCGCCCCGCATATACCGCGACAGATAGATCAATACCCCGTTACCGTGTGCATACCTTTCCATAACACGCACATTCCACTTCACACGACCCAGCTTGTTCTTTAAATTCCTCCAGTGCCGTACCGTCATACCTTCGGGCAAGGTCAGTTTTTCTTTTGCTATCGCCTTATCGATATAGTCCAGCAGCTTTCCCCTGAATACCGCCATCACAGGGTGGCCGGGAAGAAGATAGCCTTTATATCTCGGGCTAATCCATTTGCCGTCTCTAAAACCGCCATCAGTGATCAGGCAATGTATGTGATTATGCAGTATCAGCGTCTGACTCCAGGTGTGCAAGGTGGCTATAATCCCCGGCTTCCCTCCGATATGTTTCTCATCCAGGAAGAACTCAAATAGCGTGTCATGCACGGCTGTAAATAATATATTGGTCATCGGGCGGACATTTTTAATCCAGAGCTCATTGAGCTCATGAGGAATGGTGAAGATCATGTGATAATGGGCGCAAGCTATCAAGCGCTCTTTTTGTCTGGCAAGCCAATCTTCGATCTGAAGCCAATTACATTGAGGACACACGCGATGCCTGCAGGAGTTGTACCAATGCCTTTCATAATGCCCTTCAGGGCAAACCTGCATATGCCCGCCAAGTTCCGTCGTACGGCATCTCATCAATGCACACGCTGCCTTGCGCACATGCAAAGGAAGTTTATGCAGTTTTTCATATGCCTTATATCCGCTTTTCATTATCCCCTGAATTGTTATAAGCCCCATTGTGATGGAATTAGACTGCTGAATTTCTTCCGAAATTATGCCGTTATAATTTCTGAGTTCAACATATTACTATACCGACTTGCCCTTTCTGCCGAAATCTACCACACTGTCCTATACTGGGTCAATAAAAATCCTTTAAAATCAAGCAAGAATAAAATAAGTACTTGACTCTAGTTGGCATATGATCGAAAATAACCAGCAAAAGCCGACTGGGTATAGCAAGGGGGATTTTGCAAATGGGGACAAAAGGGGCCTTCAACGCCCAGGTATTTAGGCTGAAGACTGAAGTATTCTAACGCTTCCATCTGCAGGCTATTCAACTTCACGCAGTGAGCGGATCAAGCCATTCAACACCTTCTCGGCTTCGACGATTTTTGGTTCAATCAGTGATGAATCCTGGTTGCACAGGAACCCCCAAGCGTTTCGACAAACCTAACTGATAATGCAGTTCCCTCAGTGA
>VEPD01000509.1 GCA_012027035.1 Ruminiclostridium sp.
GGGGTTGCCGAGCCGTATATGACTAAAGCCTCATTATCCAGGCATCTTTTTACTGCGATTTCCGAAGCCCGGTATTTGGGCGTAGTTTCAGACTTATAAGAGGTTTCGTGTTCCTCATCGATAATAATCACGTCCAGATGCTCAAACGGCGCAAACACTGCTGATCTGGCCCCTACCGCCACCTTGATCCTGCCATCCTTTATAAGTCTCCACTGGTCATACTTTTCGCCGAGTGAAAGCCTGCTGTGCAGCACCGCGACCTGGTCGCCAAACCTTCCTTTAAACCTCTCCACCATCTGGGGAGTCAGTGATATTTCAGGAACCAGTACAATAGCCTGCCTGCCATTCTCAATAGCCTTCTGTATCAATTGCAGATACACTTCGGTTTTACCGCTGCCCGTTACACCATGAACGAGAATTTCTGCAAACTTTCCTTCCTCAAGCTTGCCTGTGATTGTCTGCAGTGCGGAAGCCTGCTGTGCCGTCGGTTTAAATGGCGCTGTCCGTTCAAAGATTTTATGTTTGACCGGATCCCTCATCACTTCCAATTCTTTATAGCCTATGTACCCTTGCTTCCTCAAGGTATCAAGGACACTTCCGTATATCCCTGCAAACCTTGCCAGATCTACAACTGAAATATATTCATTTTCCATGAGCATTTCAAGGACACGGATGTGCTGTATTCTTTTTATCCTGTTGGATTCCATATCGAACTGCACTTCTTCAGCAGGCATAGCAAGATATGCCACCCTGACATACTTTTCTTTCACAGCTGAAGTGAATTCTTCACTGATACTGATAGTCCCTGAGTTTTCCAAACTTCTGATATGCGTCGAAAAGCTCTTTATTCCTGAAAGTCGTTTCAATTCTTCGTAATCAAGCTGTAAATCGTTTTCTTTCAATAACTCAATCAGTTTTTGTCTGTCCTTATTCTGCCTGTCTTTGTTCAGATCATCTTTACCTGCGAGCAAATGAACCACTCTGAAGCTTTTTACCCCAATACCGGCCGGGAGCATACATTTAATTGCATCAGAGTATGTGCAGACGTACCTGTCCCTCATCCATTCCGCAAGCCTTATCATTTTTCCGGAAAGGACCGGAGTATCATCCACGATTTTTTTAATATCCTTTAGATTTGAAAAGTCAGAAGTATCTGTGAGTGCAAAAACATAACCCTCTTTCAAACTGTTGCCGCCGCCAAAGGGAACAATCACCCTTATGCCTGGTACTACTTTACCTGAAAGGCCGTCGGGTATGCTGTAGTGGTATTTTTTATCAAATTCTCTCGTAGTGCCGCTTATTGCAACTATTGCGATATTATTCATCTATTGCCCTTCTGTCATTTATACTAAGATTATAACAATGTGGCAGGTGTTGGGCAATTGAATATTGAAAAATCAACTACTAAACAGCTTCCTTTAAGAAAAAATTAATATGTATCCATTTTCCTATCTTTAATGCTTCAAACATAGCATTACCAACTTCTTTCGCCAAACTATCAGTATATTCAAAATAATATGGCTTTGAACAATGGGGCTCCTTGTCTCCAGGCCTATATATTTCAAAAGTTATCTTATATGTTTCATTTTGAAGATGTTTACATTTTTCTTGCTCATTTTTATACTGCAGAAAAGTTATTATTTTGGAGAAATATTTTTTACCTTCAATAGCAATTGGATATATCTGGCTTTCCCTTTCCCATTTCTCACCTTCTGTTTTACAAAACGATTCCCATTCCATATAATATTGTTTCTTTAAAGAATTACTTTCTATTTTGATTTTAAATTTATCTATAACGCCCATTCTTCCGGTCTTATTCACAAATGTAACTGGAAAATGAAAGCCTAAATTGCCAGAACCATCTACTATTAGCCTGCTATATTCGGCAATATATATTTTGATTTTGGCTCGTTGTAATTTTTCACTTAAAGAAATAATAATTGAAATAATAGAAAGACATGTTGCTATTATAGCAATATATTGCATTCTTTATAACCTCAACTTCCCATTATAGATATAATGCATCTAAATGTCGGTGACCGACGTTTTGGTTGAAACGCCTCTAATACTTACCTTTCAAGGAAAAATACGCGTATTTTTTTGCACATATTTTCCCTTGAAATAGATATGTCATCTTTTGTCTTGGTATTTCCTCTTGATGTATTTATTTGCAATTATTTCTACATCAATATGTATAATTCCTGCTAAAATTAAAATAAAAAGGAAAGAGGAAAAAACCTACTTGAAATTGTTATCCTCGCACAAGTAACATAATACCCCCGGAGCACATGGGGCTGATAAGCCTGATCTTCTTCCTGATATTCCTTTACAAATTATATAAAGACTTAAGTATAGCTTTTCCGGTTTTGGTTTTGAAATATTTGGTTTCTATGCTCCTTACAGCTTCTGCCTGCATAGCATCCTCTTCAATATTGACAAGAAAATCCGCTTCGACCAGTATCTGAAAATCTTCTCCATCGATTTTTCCATAGCTGTGATGATTCCCGATAAGATAGCAAACCCTGTCAATCACCGGGGCGTCAATGCCTTCGTTTTTCATAATCTCCTGTGCAATAGGGGGGCCTTCCGTTTCCTGATATTTGCCGGCAGATGAGTTATACTTTCTTTCTGCCTCCTTGATTCCGATATCGTGCAATATGGCGGCAGTTTCAACGACAGTGCGCTGAAAAGCGTTTATCTTTTCCAGTCCGCTGATAGCCTGCGCAAAACCATATACTTTCAAAGCATGGTTAACTCTCCTGATATCCTTTCCAAAGTAATGTATCATTTTATCAAGAACTTTAGCAGTCATAGCTGAAAATACCTTTCCTTAGTATTGTGTGTACTTATAAATCATTTCTACATTAGTAATAATATAATTCCTTCAAAAAAAATTAATTTAAAAAATACGGGACATGGAATATTAACCCACTTTGTGGCAGTATCAACAAGCTTGCCCAATGATTATTAAAAATTCTTATATATGATTATACCATCATTCTTGATATTTTCCTTCAGCTCATCCTCTAAAGCCCCATTTACAAATACTATATCTATTTTTTTCAGTGTATCAATTTCTTCAGCATCAGCGTTAAAACAAGCTCTATCAAGCGCTGATAAATCCTTCCCGAAAACTGCAATATCATAATCACTTACAGGCGAGTTATCTCCCCTTGCCCGTGATCCGAACAATACAACCTTCTCAACTTTATATTTTATGGCAATTTGCCTTATATGCTCCAAAACACGATCCATTTTTTCCACCTCGTTTTTTGTAATTTTCAATGTACTTATGTCCTATTATAGCAATTTGGAAAGTAATGGGCAATCGATATATCAGATAATTATATAACATCATTTTGAAAAATATTATGCTTTTTGGTACTTTTCTATTTTTTTTTGTATTTTATATGCTATAAGCCATCTTTAGCTTCACAATTATTGTTAATTAGTTATAATTAGGCTATAATAGATTCCGTCACTAAATTAATGGAGGTTTTTAGAAATGATTATCATCGGTGAAAAACTCAATAGTACCTTGAAAGCAATAAGGCCTGCTATGGAAAGCTATGATACGGCGGCGATTCAGGACCTTGCAAAAAAGCAATATGAAGCAGGCGCCACCTATATTGATCTCAATGCAGGAATGTTTATTAATGATGAGCCCGAAAAACTTGAGTGGCTGGTTAAAACAGTACAGGAAGCAGTAGACGCCCCTCTTGCCATGGACTCGCCAAATCCTGTCGCTCTTGCCAGAGGCCTAAAGGCAAATAAAAACGGTAAGCCGTTGATCAATTCCATTACTGATGAAAAAGAAAGATATAACTCAGTACTTCCCATGATACTTGAATACAATACAGGTATTGTCGCACTTTGCATGGATGATACAGGGATGCCAGAAACAGTGGATGACAGAGTGATCATAGCCGACAGGCTCATAAACAAGCTTGCAAAGCAGGGCATGAAACTCGAAGATATATTTATAGATCCCATGGTAAGGCCTATTGGGACCGGTTCACATTATGGCGTAGTCGCTATTGAAACCATTCGCAAAGTCAAGATTGAGTTTCCGGAAGTACATATCACTTGCGGTCTTAGCAATGTTTCCTTTGGAATCCCTGCAAGAAAGGTCATGAACCAGACATTTCTCGTTGCGGCTGTTATGGCAGGTATGGACGGCGCAATACTTGATCCGCTGGACAAGAAGCTGATGACCTTCGTTTATGCAGCCGAAGCCTTAGCCGGTAAAGACGATTACTGTATGAACTACCTGACGAAATTCAGAGAAGGCGCTTTTGAAATATAATTCGGATTTTCACGGGCTGTCCGATTATCAGGCAGCCTTTTTTATATAAAATGTATTTTCCGCTGTAGCACTGCTGTAGCACTAATAAAATCCACCTTGTTTCCGCTATAATCTTGAATTCTGAATACAGGCAATAAGGTGGGCGGCATTGTAATACTCAACCAGATTTCCCCTGGAAATAACTTTTCTTATAAAATACCTTGTTTCCGGCTTTAATTTAAAAAACATAAACATACAGGCCATCGAAAGAGCAATTTTTTCGCCGGCCTTAAGCTTAGGATTTTTCCCACTTGCTTGATTGAATTTTTCAAGACATTCCACAAGCCTCTTTGGGTCGGTTGATCTCTTTTTAACATATTTAACGCCGCTTTTCAGTTCCTCCGAAGTCATCATATCAGGCTGGTATACAACTTCTTCCATATTATATTTTGACCAATCTCTGCACAAAATTCATCCAGCTTTAGAA
>VEPD01000037.1 GCA_012027035.1 Ruminiclostridium sp.
AGACAACCGGCAACGATATTGGAAAATTAACAATAGGAATCACAGCCGGTAAAGCGGTTGCTGAACCGGCATTTAAGGAATTGACCGATATAACGGAAAAAATATCTGAAAACATATAGGAGGCAAGTATGAATATCTTTTTACAGAACCTGGAGCTACCGCTGTTTTATTTTACTTTAATTGCCTATTTGCTCAGTATGCTGGCATACTGGCTGTTTATGGCGGTAAAAAATGAAAAAATCGGCAAGTCCGCTACTTGCATCACTATTCTGGGGATGATTGCCAATGCATCAGCTCTGGCCGTGAGGATGATCATTACCCACAGGGCTCCTTTTGCAAACAGCTATGAATTTATCCTGACCTTTACACTGGGAATTGCGGCGGTTTACCTCTTTATCGAGTTTCGCTACCATCTGCGCGCCTTAGGATCTTTTGCCATGCCAATACCTTTCTTCCTGTTGATATTTATTGTAATGGCGTTAGATTCAAAGGATCGGGTAGCACAAGGAATTACACCTGCTTTAAAAAGTCACTGGCTGGAATTTCATGTCTTGACAGCTATACTCTCATATGGCGCTTTTGCTATTTCATTTGCTCTGGGAATCATGTATTTGCTGCGGGTATATGCAGAAAACAAGGGAACAGTTAAGGCAGGAGGCATCATTGCCCGTTTCCCTGCACCGGATTCACTCGATGGAACATCATACAAGGTTATTCGTTTTGGTTTTTTTATGTTGACACTTACCATCATTTCTGGTTCCATTTGGGCTAATTACACCTGGGGATCCTATTGGTCATGGGATCCTAAAGAAACCTGGTCGCTTATCACCTGGATTATTTACGCCGGCTTTCTCCACGCCCGCCTGATGCTCGGCTGGAAAGGAAAACGGGCGGCCTGGATGGCTGTAATCGGATTTGCAGCAGTTTTATTCACTTACTTTGGAGTGAATTATTTGCTATCCGGTTTGCATTCTTATGCAAGCTGAAGAAGTTATGATATTTTCTGAATGTCCTACAGATTTTGTAAAATCATTGATATCAGCAATCCAATGATCACAGACAGATGATATCTGAATCCGACCTGACCTATAAGGCCCATTGTTCTTCCTTTTGTATGGATACTCTTGCCATAGGATAGAAAATTTGGAACCGCTTTATAAGGAAATAATAAAATAACGGCAACCGGCACAATAATCGGATAAACACCCAGTATCATCAAAACAAGTGTAAATACAGGCAGCAGTATCACATTAACAATCCAGAGCTTCTCGGCATTTTTTACACCTATCAGAATAGGTAATGTTTTTCTCCCCACTTCCCTGTCCTCGCTGATATCACTCAGGTTATTGGAAAGTAAAACGGTACCTATGAAAATGGAAGTAGGGACTGCTATCAATACCGTTTGCAAACTCAATACACCGGATTGAATAAAAATCACTGTTGCCGTTATACCGATTCCCATTGTTATTCCCGATATGACCTCGCCTAACGGGGTATAAGAAATCGGTAAGGGCCCATATGCATATAAATCAGAAATAATCTCTCCAACAATAGCGACTAGTAAAATATAATAGCTTGTCTGACCGGCTATAAAAATACCAATGATAAAAGCTGTTAATTTATACACGATTGCGATGATCAAGACCTGTTTCAAAGTAACCTCGCCGCTTACAAGCGCTTTTTCGTACTCTTTTTCCTTTTTATCCGACCCGCGCCTAAAATCAAAATAATCATTGATCATATTAGTTGAGCTTTGAAGCAGAATCATGGCAACTGCCAATAATATAAGAAAACCGGCGTCAAACTTTCCAAAAGCATACCACGAATAAACCGAACCAAGAATTACAGGGACAATACCTGCTACAAGAGTTTTTAAATCCATCAGTTTGATTAATACCTTGAAAAACATTTTGCTCACCCCTTCACATAAACAGCATATTTCCTATAATAAGCTTCTATCCTTGAGTTTTTGCGGCAGAATCAATCCTTATTTATGCTAACAAGAACATTTGTAACTGTCAAATGTGAAATATGTATATCGTTTTCGTCAAGCATATCAATACTCCAGACGTGAAATGCTTTTCCCTTATGCATCAGTTTCCCTTTTGCCAGAATATAACCTTCGATCTTTTTTGGCTTCATATGATTTGCTGTAATGGTTTGGCCTAACGCTATCTGACCATCAGCCGTTATTTGGTTTGAAGCATAGCCTGCTACGGTTTCCCCAAACGCAATGGTCGCGCCCCCATGCAGATAACCGAATGTTTGATCATGAAACGGCGTTAAATTCATCTTTGCTTCAAAACCATCATTATCAGCATGAATATATTCAATATTCAAGCCCTCTATCAAATTCACAATTTTCACCGCCCATCCTCATATATCCGATTGTAAAACTCCTTAATACATTTTCTTCAATTTCCACACCCGTGCCGTAGCCTTTCGGTACTTTGAGCATACCCTTTTCAACCGTGATTTCCGGATTGATTATATCTTTTTCAAAGTAACGCTTTGATGATGATAAATCACCGGGGATGTAAGTATCCTTCAAACTCGCCAGATGAACATGTAGCATTTTGGAAACGCCGCTTTCAAGCATACTGCCTATCCTATATTTTATATCATTCTCCCGGCATAATCCAATCATTTTTCTTGCATGATAAATTCCTCCGGCACGCCCCACTTTTATATTCACTGCTTTGAGAGCTTCCAACCTGATTGCCGTTTTTAAATCATCTACTGTTTCAATGCTTTCATCCAGACATACAGGTGTCTGCATCTTTTTCTGGAGCTTCTGATATGCCTGAAAATCTGTCGAATCCAGCGGTTCCTCCAGACAAAGCAAATTTAGCCGGTCGAATTCCGTTATTTCTTCAATCTGCTCAGGCTTGTAACTTTTGTTGGCATCCGCCAGCAACAGTATATCAGGGTAAGACTTTCTGACAGCGCTCAGTTTTGCAAAACCGTCTTCAGGCTTTATCTTGATTTTAAAGCGGATATAACCTTCTTTCAGGTAATGGCCGATTTGTTTTTTCAGATCAGAAGCATCCTGGTCTCCCAGTACAATCCCTGCAAAAATCTCATCATTGGTTTCCTCATTGAATGCCACATCCATAACGGATTGTTTATGCCGCCTTGCGTACAGGTCCAGTAAGGCATTTTCCAAACCTGCAAGGGCCATGGGATATGACAGATCAAACCAATTATGAATATCAAAGGGATGTTTGACGTCTTTATGAATCAGCCCCGGTATATATTCATTGATTAATACATTTTTGGAATCAGCTAAAGTTTCATTGGTATAAAACGGCTCATTAAATGCGACTGCTTCACCATAGCCGGTATTCCCAAGTTCATCGGTTATTTTAATAATGATTGTCTCCCGATGTTGTATAGCGGCTTGTGAGGTTTTGAACAGGAAATTCAGCGGCATCCTGATATGAAAAAGCTCTGTTTTTTCAATTCGCATTTGATTCGGCCTCTTTCAATCTGTTTATTAATACTTTACCTGCTGAATTCCTGGGAAGTTCACTCAGATAAACGATTTTTCGGGGAAGCTTATATTTGGCCAATCTTTCTGAAAGATATCCCAATATTTCATCCTCATTCAGTGACGAAACCACATAAAGCACGGGTACCTGCCCCCATTTTTCGTCTTTCCTGCCTACAACCGCACATTCAATTATTTCCGGGTGTGTATACAGGACATTTTCAATTTCCCTTGGGTAAATGTTTTCACCGCCGGATATTATCAGGTTTTTGCGGCGGTCAAGTATGTGCAGGAACCCGTCGCCATCCATAAAGCCCAGGTCTTCCGTATTAAAGCAGCCGTTTATTCTTTCTTTTCCGATATACCCGTCCATCAGCATCGGACTTTTAACCAGTACTTCACCCACACCGTTTTCATCGGGATTTTGAATGCGGATCTCCACACCTTCTAAGGGTAAACCAACCGAATCCATTTTATCCGGATACTCCAGTACTGAAAAGGTCGTACACTGGCTCGTTATCTCTGTCATGCCATAGGTTTTATACATGGGAATTTTTTTTAAAATGCACTTTTCAACCAGTATTTCCGGAATGAACTCACCGCCTGTCAGCACTACCCGCAAATCGTGTTTCCCGATCCGGTCAATTATCCTGCTTAACATGGTTGGCACGATGGATATCATGTTTATTGAATTGTTTTCAATCAGCTTTACCACTTGATCTTCATCGAATTTTTCCAAAATGGTGACTTGCGTCCCATTATATAAGCTTCGTAATAAAACAGCCAACCCGCTGATGTGATACATGGGCAATACGATAAGCCAATTATCTTCCTCCGCGGCGCCCAAGCTTTTCTGTGAAGCTTTTACATGAGAAATGAACTGCCTCCACCGGATGGGAACAGATTTATATTCACCTGTTGTAGCACTTGTATTCATGATAACTGCAATTCTATCTTCGCTGATTTCCTTAGTTGACTTTATGATATCCCTTTCGTTTTGATATACTTCTTCAAATTGATATGCTTCTTCAAAGGATATGAATTTTTCATCATATGAAAAGACAACCTGTATTTTTAATGCTTTCAATTGTTTCTTTATTTCTTCATCTGTAAAGTGTACATTCAGCATCAGCACTTCTTTTCCCAAATATGCAAGAGCCAGAAAAAACAACGCCGTATCAACCGAATTACCTGAGTATATAGCAACTCTACTCTCATCTTTTACATAAGAAGACAGTTTTCCAGCTAAATCAATAACCTTCTCATAGACTTCTTTAAATGTCAGATGATTGATAAACTTTTTATTTGGTTTTTCATAATTCTGTTTTTCAAGCCAGTCCATATAACTTACCTTCATTATGAAACAAGGGGACGGTTCTGTTTCACGGGAACTTCGGATATTTCTTAAAATCAGGTTTTCGTTTTTCAATAAATGCGTTGCGTCCTTCTTTTGCTTCATCCGTAGTATAATACAACAATGTGGCGTCGCCGGCCAACTGCTGCAATCCTGCCAATCCGTCGGTATCCGCATTGAAGGATGCTTTCAGGAAGCGCAGCGCCGTGGGCGAATGCTGCAGGATTTCCTTGGCCCACTTGACGGTCTCTTCCTCCAGTTCATCGAATGGGACGACAGTATTGACCAGCCCCATCTCAAGAGCCTGCCCTGCAGTATATTGACGGCACAGATACCATATTTCACGCGCTTTTTTATGTCCGACGATGCGCGCCAGATATCCGGCGCCGTATCCGGCGTCGAAGGAACCCACCTTGGGCCCTGTCTGCCCGAATCTGGCATTCTCGGAGGCTATTGTCAAATCACAAACTATATGCAATACATGCCCGCCTCCGATTGCATATCCGTTAACCATTGCAATGACCGGTTTCGGTATAATGCGGATAAGATGCTGCAAATCCAAAACATTCAAGCGCGGGATCCGGTCGTCGCCTACATATCCTCCGTGCCCCCGGACACTTTGATCTCCTCCCGAGCAGAATGCTTCCTTATCCTCGCCTTTTCCATGGTTTGCACCGGTTAAAACAATGACGCCGGTTTCATTATCTTCACGGGCTGCTGTGAAAGCATCTATCAATTCCATGATTGTTTTGGGACGGAATGCATTACGCACCTCGGGACGGTTAATTGTTATCTTGGCAATTCCATCATATGTTTCATAATAAATGTCTTCATAATTCCGGTTTATCTTTTTCCAGGGAAATCTATTCATGTCGCCGCTCCTTCCAAAAAGTGTTCCAGGGCTATCCTGAAAGCGTAAGGATCCTCAATATGGGTATTATGGCCGCATCCCGTTATTATAACACGCTTTATACCTGTATTCAACTTTTCAAAATCACTGCCTGTCTGCCGGTATTTTTCATCCAGTTCTCCACAGATGTATAATACGGGTAGAGACAATCGTGATATCTGGTTTTTCAGGCACGGAAATATTCCCTGTCCGGTACACAATAGAGTGTTTGAAAGCGCGTGAGGTGTATTTGCCAGACGCCTCTTGCTTATTTCACCGGTAACCGCTTCCGGCAATTTTCTTTGAGTATCAAAAATGCTCAGGCTGCTCCAGTATCGGTTAAACCATTCAATCCCTTTCTCCCTTATATCTTTTGCCAGATTCCAATCATCTCTGCGCCTTTTTAAGCGGTTATTGAACCCACATTCCCCATAAGAGGCGCTTTCCAGAATCAAAGTATCAATTTCGCCGGGGTATGCCAATGCATAGGCCAGTGCAATTCGTCCACCCATTGAGTAACCGAGTAATGAATATTTTCTCAAGCCCAGCTGAAAAATAAGCTTATTTAAGTGCCTGATCATTACTTTCTCGCGGTAGTATTTGCGACAGCGGGGTTTGCCGCTTTTCCCGTGC
>VEPD01000004.1 GCA_012027035.1 Ruminiclostridium sp.
AATAGTGTTTGCCCTGACAAACGCATCTATATTCAAATAATTGTTTATAAATCCTACGAACATATCATCCAACGCATTTCCATGAGAAATAATGCTCATTGAAAACATTTTGGTTAAGTGGCTTATGATTTTTTGATTCATTTGGAAATAATTATGATAATTTGGCTGCTTTATTATTTTTATATTAAGCGAGAGATTCTGGAATCTGTAGTTCATCATATAATAAAGCTGATCAGCCTGCTGCTTTTCATCTCCAAAAAGAAGAAAAAATTGTCCGTCTTTAAAAATACCGGAAAAATCTATATTGATAAAAGCATATTTTAATACCTCTATATTATGCTCAACTATAATCACTCTTGAGAGGCCGGATATGTTTTTTTTCAATTCAAATATATGCCATCCTAGACCTAATCCGAATAAAACAATCAAATTGTCTTTTTTTAAATCAATATCTTCAATTAAAGTTTTAGCTTCGTCTTCCGGCGAATACAAGCTATGGATCAGGTACTTCTTCCCTTTTTCTTTAAAGCTTATTCCATCACATTCAATTTCGGAAAAATCAAGACTATCAAAATACGAAGCAAGAAATGGCTGGAAGTTTTTTAATGAATCCAAGTTTCTACTTAATATATTTTTATCCAATCCATAAACACATCCAATCGTAGATATTGAAAAAGGCTGACCGGAAAGATCAGCCTTTTATAAGTACCAACTACCTTAATAGCTGCAGAACTCCCTGCGGCTGCTGATTTGCCTGTGCCAGCATAGCCTGTGCTGCCTGTGTCAGTATGTTATTCTTTGTGAACTCCATCATTTCCTTAGCCATGTCTACATCACGAATTCTTGATTCGGAAGCCTGCAAGTTTTCAGCTGATGTATCAAGGTTGCTGATGGTATGCTCAAGCCTGTTCTGGAAAGCTCCAAGCTTGGCCCTTTCAGTCGATACCTTTTCAAGAGCGTTGTCTACCAGCTTAATTGCCCCTGATGCGCTTGCTCTGTCATCAATATCAATTGCATCACCGGCTGACGACCTTACGCCAATAGCTGTAGCAGTCATATCACTGATACCCATATTCAATGTTTGTCCGACGTTTGCCCCGATTTGAGCAACGGCTTCCTTCGTAGCATCGGTATTGGCGGCTGTTGCCTTTGTCAAAGATATTGTGATTACATCGCCGCTTTCTATACTGGCGCCATTTGTAACAGTAAAAGTGATTTGATCAACACCATCTGAAACAGTAGAACCGGTTCCAGCAGCGGCTGTAATATATATTAGAGCGCTGACCTTGACACTCGCTGTCGCAATATTGCCCAATACAGTGGTAACAGATACAGTCATCCCTGACAAAGCTCCTGCACCCAGATCATCAATAATCCTGATCTGTATTACATCAGTTTCAGCAAACATTGAGACTTCCAGAGTACCGGTACCGGATATTGTTACCGACCCATTGGCAAATGTACTCTCCAGCGCAAATTCACCGTCTTCATGTCCGGAAACTCCTACCAAATCACCATTTAACAGCTTCTTTGTGTTGAATTCCGTTGTTTTTGCAATTCTGTCAATTTCATTTGTCAACTGACTAACTTCATTCTGAAGTGAACTTCTGTCAGAATCGGTGTTGGTATCATTTGCAGATTGGACAGCAAGCTCTCTCATTCTCTGCAAGATACTGTGTGTCTCATTTAATGCACCTTCAGCCGTTTGAATAAGCGAAATCGTATCCTGCGAATTTCTTGACGCCATGCTCAAACCTCTGATCTGGCCGCGCATTTTTTCGGAAATCGCAAGACCTGCCGCATCATCACCTGCTCTGTTGATTCTCAAACCGGATGACAACTTTTCGAGAGATTTTGAACCGTTGGCATTGTTGACCGTCAATTGACGATAGGTATTAAGGGATGCCAGATTGTGATTGATTCTCATTAAAAAACTACCTCCATGTTATTTTTTATTAGGGCGTCCATGCCCCTTGTTGTTGAAGATTTCGAAAGCATTTCCTGCATCCGGCCGGTTTGAAAGAAATGCTTCATTTTCTCCAAAATATATATCGTTGATTTTATATAAAGACTTTATAGGAAAATTAAAATTTTACCCGTTATTCTTCCTTACTATCTTCATCAAACCGTCAAGCGACACATTTCCCGACTTTGCCGCTTTCCTGTTCTCCTCCTGTATTTCCAGAAAGACTTCTTTTCTGTGGATGGACACACTCCTGGGAGCATTAATACCGATACGAACCTGATCCCCCTGTATTTCCAGCACAGTTATCTCTATATTGTCATTTATTACAATGGTTTGATCCTTTTTCCTCGTCAATACCAGCATTTCCCGCTACCTCCCGTCTGCGGAGTTCGTCCAGAATATAGTGTCTCACAGTATACTTGTCAGTGTCAAGGACTATTTGAACGCCTCTCCTGTTACGGGCGTTAACAATCACAGGAGCTTTCAGATTCATACTGATCCTGGAAAGATCCTCGGGAACAACTAATATGGAATATACTGCAACATCATCAACATCTTCGATTCCAAGAGTATCCGCATCATCATCACTCAGTTCAAAATCATAATCGCTTTTTATCAGGAAAGGATTAACAACTGCAAATGCCAGCTGAGGCTCGTCTGCGCACTGCAGCCATTTGAAAATCGAATTCTCATCGGGGCTGTCTATCAGTATGAATTCCCTTGAATTTTCAAATCCGGGCAGTCCGGATTCAAACCTAATGATACTATCCTCGGCAAACTCGATATCACCGAAATGCTTTGTTTCCAACAACATGCCTTATTCCTCCACAGATTCATATTGATTTATCCAAATCATTACCTATATAGTTTATACTTACGGAAGGATATTGCAATACGTTTATGTTTATTTTTGCAGGTGAAAATTTAATGCTTATATCTCCGGGTATGTAATTTCCTTCAACTCCGTTATTCGCCCCTTCGGAATTTCTTTCGGGATCTATTTTAATACTGCCGCCTGTAACGTCAAATCTCGGACTCGCCTTAGGAATAAAACCGAGTATAAATACTTTTTCTGGGGATGCATCCCGCTTTGCAATGTATGCAATAGGATTGCTGCCTTTCTCTATTGCCGCCAATAATTTTCCGTCTTCCGCCGTCTTGCCGATAAATTCAAGTACATCTTGCCTGGCTATCTGAGAAATCTCGGAAATAAAATCATAATTATTTTTCAATCCGGCGCTGGCGAAGCATTCATACTGATCAATAAGTATCCGTGGCAATTCAGTTTCGATATTAACCTTCGCATGCTTTTGATGCAGTTCAAGTTTTGCACTATTTGTCTCTATGCTAAGCCTTGAGGGAATTCTTTCATACCCTAGCTTAATATCTGTTGTATTAATGCTTAAAGACATACGTCGCTACCTCAGAAAATCAATCAGGGATGGCTGAATAATCCTTGCCCCCCCGCTTAGGGACGCCTTGTAAACATTCTCCTCGTTCTGCAGATTCATGATCGTCTCAGCCATATCCACATCTTCGTTTTCACTCATTAACCTGGTAAAGCTTATATTATCACTGTCCAACCTGTTATTTGTCAATTCCATCCTATTCATCCTTGCTCCTATATCAGCCCTGATTCTAAGGACATTGTTCATATCAATATCCAGATTGGCAATAAGGCTGCCTATAGTTACATTATCACCTGCATTGAATGCGGTTACCAATTGATCGAAATCATCGATCAACTTGCCTTTTTGACTGGACGTGCCAGTCGTCTGCGTTGTTGCTGACAAACCCAAATCTGCCGCCGCCGTGGATGCGCCGGAATCAATATTTACAAAAGAAGCGCTTCCGGTGCTTCCGCTAATGAACTGTAATCTGTTTCCTACCGCTGTGACAGTTACTGCAGCTGTTGCAGGCTGTTTGCCTGCATTGATTTGAAGTTGGATTTCGCCAGCCAAAGCATTAATATCTGCATACGTATTCGGTGTAATATTCACAACAAACGCATCGCCGTCCAGATTCACACTGAGAGTATTATTCGGCGCTGCCGGTACGACAAGGGATACCACATCAAAATTACCGGTGGTCACTCCTCTTCCCCCGTTATCAAATAGATCTCCACCCGGGATGTTTATTCCAATATCGTCGCCGATACCGATTTCATATTTAATATTTTCACTATTTGATACACTGATAGCGAAGTTTCCGGTGGTCTCATCCAAAAGTTTCTGGTCGGTCTTATACCCTGAGAAAATATATCTTCCTGCGTATGTAGAGTTGCCAAGATGTAATAATTGGGCTCGTAACTGTTTAATTTCTTCATTCAATTTCCGTGAATCATCGGTTGTCAACGTTCCATTAGCCCCCTGCACCGAGAGTTCCCTTGTTCTCTGCAATACATCCCCCATCTTGGCCAGCGTATCCTCGGTTATCTCCATCCACGACTGGGCATCCTTGACATTCCTCCGGTACTGTTCTACCTCGGCAACATCCGTCCGCAGCTTAAGCGCCCTTGCCGCTACTACAGGATCATCCGACGGCACGGAAATCTTCTTACCCGTCGCCAGTTGATTCTGGAACTTGTCCATCCTGGTCAGGTTGTTGCCGATATAGTTTATCATATTGTTGATAAGCATGTTATTGGTGATTCTCATGGCAAGTCCTCCTTAAATCTCCACAATTACTAACATGAGCATTTTTAAGCAAAGCTTCCGTTTTTAATGCACAGATTGCCGCGCTACCGCTCGCAATGACAAAATAGCTACACAAACAATTTATTAATAAGCGTATCGTATATTTCACTCATGGTCTGAATCATCTTTGCAGAGGCATTGTATGCATGTTGGAATTTGACCATGCTGGCCATCTCCTCATCCATTGAGACGCCGGAATCCGATAGTCTTCTGTTTTCAATCTGCTTGACTATGACGTTCTGGTTGGCCTCATACCTTTGCGCCTGCTGATTATCGATGCCCATAGTTGCTACCAGTGATTTCATATAATCCTCAGGGGCGCCTTCTGCAAACATATCGGGATTATGGCGCATGTCAAGAATACTGTTGAGTACATTTATGTTGCCCACCTCACCGGCTGCATCGGAAACCGCTATAGTATTATAATCGGTCATTATATCACTGCTGACCGAGAAATTCTTTGCAGTGATATTTGCATACCGGGCGTAAATATCTGCCGTAGTAACGGCTCCGCCGAGAAATGTGGCGCTGTCGACTTCCTGGCCGTTAACCCCCGTGTTTGTGAAAAACCTGGTCCCTGTGCTTCCGGTCAACCCAAATGCGTCTGCATGGCCTGCCATATCCTCACCTGCAGGTATTGTTCCATCACCGTCCGCATCAATAAACCCTTCGTTAAACGCCATGGCAAAGGTCCTTACAAACTCATTCATCTTCTTCTGATAATAAGGTATGCCTTTGTACAATGGCGCAATAATTCCGTTTGGCCCGGTCTGACCCTCATTGCCGTCTCTTGCGTCCAGATAGCCCCGGAGCTGCCCCCCTTTGACATTAAGTGAGTTCCCGTCCGCCCACTGGACTTCGTAAAGGTTGGAAACATCCTCGGCGTTTACCTTTTGTGCCGCACTGCGCTGGACGACTGCCAGCTTGCTGACGTCAAAATGGTCTATCAGTGATTTCCCGCTTATAGTCAAAGTGAAATGCTTGTCGTCCTTTCCGCTTGGGAGTTTGCCTGCTACAACCTCATTGGCTTCTACATTGATTATTTTGGATATTTTATCTACCAAAAGCGTCCTCTGATCACGAAGATCGTTTGCTGCATTTCCATCCAGCTCGGCTATATAGATCTGCCTGCTTAATTGCTGGATCTGAGTGGCAAAGGAATTTACCTCTTCAACCTTGGTCTTTATGCGGTAATTTACATCTTCCTGAAGCTTTTCGAAATGCGACGCAACACTGTTGAAATATTTCGCGACAGTAATGCCTTTCTGTTTTACAAGCGCCCTGACGGCTGTACTGCCGGGATCTTTGCCCAATTCCTGAAGTGAATTGTAAAAATCACTGAGAATAACCGTAAAACCACTATTGGAAGGCTCGTTAAAGGTCACTTCCATATCATCCAGCACTTCACTTTTTGCCTGCCATTCGCCCATGGTTATGTTCTCGCTCCAGTACTTGAAATCCAGGTATTCATCTCTTACCCTTTCCACTGAAATGACGTCCGAACCCGTACCCAGCATACCCGTTCCGTCGTTCAGCGCCATCGGCCTGGCTGCCGTCTGCACCGGGCGTTGTCTGGAAAACCCCGGAGTATTCACATTGTTTAAATTATGGTTCACAGTATCAAGACTTTTCTGCGCTGTAAAAAGACCTCTTACCGCTACATTGAGCCCGAAAAAAGATCCGCTCACAAATTATCACCTTCCTACCAGACCCATACGGTTTATTATTGTTTCAATCATATTGTCAATTACATTAAGCGTCCTTGATGACGCATCGTATGCAAACTTGAATTTCATCATATTCGTCATTTCCTCATCCATTGATACGCCGGTTATGGCCAATCTTGACGAATCAGCCGTTTTGACCAGCTTCTCCTGGCTGTCTGCAATTCTCATGGAATCGGAACCGCTATTGCCCATGGCAAGTATTATTGACTGGTAATAATCATCTGAACTTAAAGTGCCGTTAAAATCCCGCAATAGCGGTACATACCTCAAGTTCGCAATTTCAAGAGCATTAGTATTGTCACCATTGGCGCCTGTCAGAGAAGCTGCAATATTATTCAGGTCGCTTA
>VEPD01000441.1 GCA_012027035.1 Ruminiclostridium sp.
CAGACATGGAAACTGATGGATGCAAGGAGGAAACAAGTTGTTTGCAGCAATTCGGAAGATGATTGGGACACATATCTACCAGAACCGCATTACATATTTCTTAATGCTTATGGCATTTGATCTGGGCGTTTCTGCCGGCGCCTTTACAGTAAACGGACTAAGTTCAATTCAAAGAGAGGAGCTGACGAATTATTTCCAGGGTTTTTTGCAGCTTCTTGATATTCAAAAGGTGGACAGCAATGAACTTTTATCTATTTCTCTGATTGAAAATATTAAAATAATAGCAATCTTATGGGTACTTGGAGTATCTATCATCGGAATCCCGTTTATTTTCCTGTTTATGAGTATTAAAGGATTCATTACAGGGTTCTGTTCGGGCTTTATCATAAATGTTATCGGATTGAAAGGCGTCCTGTTTACATTATTCGCTTTGCTGCCCAAGGAAATAATCGTGGCGCCGTGCCTTATTGCCCTGGGAGTTAACGGAATAAATTTTTCTCTTAAGATCATTAAAAATAAAAATATAAAGCATTTATCAAAGGAGAGTCTGAAAACAAGCTTCTTTCAATATTGCTTTGTTACCATTTTCTTCAGTTGCTTTATTTTTATCGGAGTATTGGTGGAGGCATATGTTACTCCGGTATTCATAAGAATGGCAGCGGCTTTGATAATGGGTTACCAATAAACAAATAATATAAATTGTTAGTATAAATGCCAGAAAATAGTATATAATATTTACATAACTATTAAATTGAAAAGATATATGGTATGATATACATAAAATAGAAGGATTAACATAACGTATATAAATATTTTTATTTATTAGAAAGATTTTCTTTCAAAAATAGTAAAAATATATTAAAATCAAATTTGAAGTCAATTGGTAATAAGAAGCATTTACCCAGGCTGCAAATTAAGAAGGGGAAGTTTTAGATGGAAGCATTAGTACAAAAATTTGTAAATTTTCTGGAAAGAGATAAGAGATTATCTTTGAATACTCTACAATCTTACAGAAGGGATATCGAGCAGTATTTTACATACTTGCAGGAAATCAATCTGCAAAACATAACAAATACAAACAAAACCACTGTAATTGCGTATTTGCTTTATCTGCAGAAGAAAGGGAGGGCAACTTCGACTATTTCCAGGAATCTGGCTTCCATCAGGTCATTTTATCAATATATATCAAAGAACAAAATAGTTGAAAATGACCCGACAGCCGAACTGGAATCTCCCAAGGTGGAAAAAAAGCTGCCGCAGATCCTTTCCACCGAAGAAGTGGAATTGTTGCTTGAACAACCGCAGTGTGTCGATCTAAAGGGCTTTAGAGATAAGGCGATGCTTGAATTATTGTATGCAACAGGTATTAGAGTTACTGAATTGATCCAGTTGAATTTGCAGGATATAAGCCTTGAAATGGCCTTTATTAAATGCAATAAAGGTTCAAGAGAGAGAATGATTCCCCTTGGCTCAATGGCAATCGCTGCTGTAAAGGAATATCTGGTAAAGTCACGCCCGCTTCTTATTCAAAAGATAGATGAAAAAGCCCTTTTTGTGAATATAAATGGTGGAAGGCTAACCAGGCAGGGCTTCTGGAAAATAATAAAGCAATATAAAAACCAGGCAAAAATAAGCAAGGATATAACGCCACATACTCTCAGGCATTCATTTGCAGCGCATTTACTGGAAAACGGAGCAGATTTGAGGTCTATACAGGAGATGCTGGGACATTCGGATATATCTTCTACACAGATATATGCCCAGATTGCTAAAAATAAGCTAAAGGAAGTATATAAAAAGACACATCCAAGGGCTTAACAAGAAGTTGATTTAAAAATTTTATAAATGGTATAATAAAAATAAAAAACTAAGGTTTCATATCTTGGTTTTTTTATATGAGCTTTACAAAGTGGTTTTTTCAAAAACATATGTGTCTGGATGTGCCCTGATACTGCTAGAGGCATCGTATTTGTTATACAAAACACAAGGAGAATAATGATGAAGAGAGTCATTCTGATTGTTATGGACAGCGTTGGAGTCGGAGAATTGCCTGACGCTGAAAAATACGGAGATAGGGGCAGCAACACGCTGGGGAACATTGCAGCGGCGTTGCAGGATTTCAGTTTAGACAACCTGGGAAAGCTGGGTTTGGGATATATAGAAGGAATGGAATCGTTTATAGTCAAAGATCGGTCCATAGGAAGCTACGGACGCATGGCGGAAAAATCGGCTGGAAAGGATACGACGACAGGACACTGGGAAATGGCAGGAATCATTCTGGACAAGCCTTTTCCTGTATATCCGGATGGCTTTCCGCAGTCGGTTATAAAAGAATTTGAACAGGCAATAGGAACCAGGGTAATAGGCAATTATACGGCGTCAGGTACTGAGATAATTAAGGTATTAGGACAACAGCATGTAAGGACGGGATATCCAATTGTTTATACTTCAGCGGACAGCGTTTTTCAGATTGCCGCTCATGAAGAAGTTATTCCAATAGAGAGGTTATACGGGATTTGCCGGATAGCCCGGGAAATATTGCAGGGTGAACATAGTGTAGGAAGGGTTATTGCAAGACCTTTTACCGGAATAGAGGGCGCTTTTGTGCGTACCGACAGACGCCATGATTTTTCACTGGAGCCTGTAAGGGCAACAATCCTTGATGCGCTTAAGGAAAAAGGTATGAAGGTAAAAGGCGTCGGCAAGATAAAAGATATTTTTAACGGCAGGGGTATTACCGATTTCGTATATATCCATGGAAACATGGATGGGGTTGACAAAACCCTCGATTTGATAAAAGAAGATTTTACAGGAATCATATTAGCAAACCTTGTGGATTTTGATATGCTTTACGGACACAGAAATAATGTACAGGGATATGCGGCGGCATTAAAGGAATTCGATTCCAGAATACCTGAAATCCTTAACAGTCTTAAAGATGAGGATATTCTCATGATAACGGCCGATCATGGCTGCGACCCTACTACCGGGAGCACCGATCATTCAAGAGAATATGTACCGCTGCTGGTTTACGGCAAAAAACTGAAAAAAGGAATAAATCTTGGCACCAGAACCTCATTTGTCGATATTGCGGAGACTATTGCAGAGATTTTCGCAGTCGATACGCAATACAGCGGTGAAAGCTTCTATGGGGATGTGATGTTATGAGAATGTATGACGTCATCGAGAGGAAAAGAGACGGAAAAGATTTGTCTTATGAAGAACTGGAGTATTTCATCACAGGCTATTGCAAAGGTGAAATTCCTGATTACCAGGCATCTGCTTTGCTGATGGCAATATATCTCCGCGGCATGAATCAACGGGAAACAGCTGATTTGACTGTGATTATGGCAAACTCGGGAGACAGGATTGACCTGTCTGACATAGAAGGTATTAAAGTGGACAAGCACAGCACGGGAGGAGTGGGTGACAAGACGACGCTTGTACTGGCCCCGATTGTCGCTGCCTGCGGTGTGCCTGTGGCAAAAATATCGGGACGGGGACTTGGGCATACAGGCGGCACCATAGACAAGCTGGAATCAATAAAAGGGTTTCGTACCTCCCTTACTAAAGATGAATTTATTGATAATGTTCGCTCCATAGGCCTGTCTGTGGCTGGGCAGACAGGGAATATGGCGCCTGCGGATAAAAAACTTTATGCATTAAGGGATGTTACGGCAACAGTAAGTAATATTTCCCTTATTGCCAGCAGTATAATGAGTAAAAAAATTGCTTCAGGCACCGACAGAATAGTTCTTGATGTTAAAACAGGCAGCGGCGCATTTATGAAAACCTTCGAGGATGCTGCCGCACTTGCCGGGGAAATGGTGAGTATAGGAGAAAAGACAGGCAGGAAAACAGTTGCTTTAATCACCAATATGGATATGCCTTTGGGAAATGCCGTCGGAAATGCACTTGAAGTTAAAGAAGCTGTTTCCGCTCTTATCGGAAAGGGACCTGCCGATCTGGAGAAAGTATCTTTTGAGCTTGCAGCCAGAATGATTGAACTGGCGGGACTGGGGAGCATAGAATACTGCAGGGAGCTTGTTAGAAAAAAAATACAGGATGGAAGCGCTATTGAGAAATTCAGTCAAATGGTCAGGCGTCAGGGAGGACTTCATAATATAGGAGATGAGAGCTGGCTTGCCGATGATGCGGCTTTTGTTACCGAGGTGTTATCACCTGCAGACGGTTATATTTCATCCCTCAGGACCGACGCTCTGGGGAAAGTGTCTGTAATTCTTGGTGCAGGAAGGGAAACAAAAGAAAGCAATATAGACCATGCAGCAGGAATCATGCTTTATAAGAAGCCAGGTATGAAGGTTTCAAAAAAAGAATTGATTGCCCGGCTTTATTCAAGCAGCAATGATAGAATCCATGAAGCTGAAGCAGCCTTCCTTGATTCCATAAGCTTTGATACCGCAATGCATCCCCAAAAGCCTTTGATACTTGGATATATTGATATACACAAAACTGAAATATATTAACATTTCTGTTTCAAATCTAATACTGCAGCATAGAATTGTAAAGCATGCCCTAAAAATTTTAATGTAACAGAATATAAGGCCAGTCTGTGGCATAACAATTAATAATAAGTGAAACTATGCACTTGTGAGGGGTGTTTTATGATGAAAAAAACTCTGGCATATCTTCTGGTTATTGTTTTCATGCTCGTCAATATCAGTGTCATTCCGGTTTTTGCAGCAAACGAAGATGTATATAGTCCAACTACTGTAATGAAAATTATGAATAATACCAATGTCATGAGCCTGAAAGCCAAGGGGGCGGTATTGATTGACGGGGCTTCCGGCACAGTGCTTTTGGAAAGCAACAGCCATGCAAGGCTGGGAATTGCAAGCGTGACAAAAGTAATGTCAATGCTTCTGATTATGGAGGCTATTGATTCGGGGAAGCTGACGCTGGATACCAAAGTCACAATAAGCGAGCATTCTTACAGGATGGGCGGTTCTCAGGTATGGCTGGAGCCAAAAGAAGTTTTTACAGTCAATGAGTTGATGGAAGCGGTTGCAATCCACTCGGCAAATGATGCCACAGTTGCGCTTGCAGAAGCTGTTGCAGGAAGTGAAGATACTTTTGTTGCCACTATGAACCAAAAGGCTAAGGAATTGGGAATGCAAGACACTAATTTTCTGGACAGCACCGGACTGACAGACGAGGGACACTACAGCAGTGCTCATGATATTGCCATAATGTCACGGGAGCTTCTGTTAAAGTACCCCAAAATACAAGATTTCACTACCGTCTGGCATTCATTGTTCAGAAACAATACTCCCGGGAAAAAGGCGGTTTCGCTTGATAATACAAACAAACTGATACATTATTATGAGGGTGCTACCGGCATTAAAACAGGCTACACATCAAAGACGGGATATAGCCTTTCAGCTTCTGCAGTAAGAAAGGGACAGCTTTTGATCGCAGTTGTTCTGGGTGAGACTGATTCCAATACAAGATTTGCAGAGGCACGAAAGCTTTTGGACTATGGCTTCGCAAATTTTGAGACAACAAAGGTTGATAACAAGGGCGAAGAGGTTCAAACGGCAGAGGTTAAGAAGGGATTGAAGATGAGCGTCAAAGCAATTTACAAGGACGACGTCAGTCTGCTGCTTAAAAAAGGCGATAAAAGCAATCTACAAAAAACGGTGAAAATAGATAAGGATATAACGGCGCCTGTACAGGCAGGACAAAAGATAGGCGTAATGATATATACAATTGATGGGAAAGAAGTAGGAACAGCAGAACTTGTGGCTTCGGAGGATGTGCAAAAGGCTTCATTCATAAGGCTGTTCATCAAGCTGGTCATGGAATGGTTTGGCATTGGGCGGGCAACGATTTAACAGATTGAAACTAAATCAGGGGCGATTCATAATACTACACTGAAGGTTTCAAAATATCCCTGCGAAAAAATACGTTGAATCGTTCACGATTGTTTTCCTGCAGGGTGCATAAATGCTAAATTTTAGTGTAGCCTTCGTTACTGTATAAGAACCGCTCCTTCATCAATCTTTTGATAATAAAAATATTGGCCGAAAGCATTGGTACTACAGCGCAAGTTACATTATAATATCGGCATTTATGCGCTTACAGAAATATCGCAAATGCTTCAATGCGTTATTTCTGTAAGGATGTTTTAAAAACTTGCGCTGTAGTATTAGTTAAGGCTTTTATTCTGCCTTCACAGAGAATTTGTTCGGATTTTGCAAAAAATAAAGCTTTAGCCTTGTATGCTCCTCGTATGTTTCCTTTGTAATAGCGCCTTTTTTGTAAAACTGCTCAAGTAAATTGTTAATTTCACAACACATTTCGGTAAGAATTTCCAAATCATTCATTTGAATTCCCCCACAATCATGTACTATAAATATAACAATTTCCCATAAAAGATACAAGGTAAATATGCAATAAAATAGTGATAAATGTTAAAATCTTATAATGAATTTCAATAACATTACTGTTGCTACAATGCAGGTTATATTATTATGCTAAAAGGGAAATAATCGCCGGGAAATGTTGAAATATTGAAGTTTTTGCTGTAGCAATATCGATAGCCAACTATCGCCTTATCTGGTATAATGTATAGTTGATAACGGGAAAATAACCTAAAGATTATAGGTTCCCGGATAAGGAGATTCTCAAATGCCGAATTTTATGCAATTTGTTTATATAGTCATTGTCATTCTATTATCACTCAGCTTTCACGAATTTTCGCATGCCTTTGTCTCGTACAAGCTAGGCGACCCGACTGCCAGGGATCAGGGAAGGCTCACTTTAAATCCATTAAGGCATCTTGACCCCCTGGGTACTATCATGATGGTTGCGTCTATGATCGGGGGGGCGGGTATCGGATGGGCGAAACCTGTGCCGATAAACCCAATGTATTATAAAAATAAGAAGGCGGGTACCATGCTTGTAA
>VEPD01000159.1 GCA_012027035.1 Ruminiclostridium sp.
CGGCTTATAACATACCGGGATTTACTGTTGACGGCAATGATGTATTTGCTGTCAACGAGGTTGTAAGTAAAGCCATCGAAAGGGCAAAAGCGGGTGAAGGCCCGACTCTGATTGAGTGTAAGACTTACAGATGGATGGGGCACTGGACGGGAGATCCCCAGGTCTATAGGACGCGGGAAGAAGTCGAGGAATGGAAAAAGAAATGCCCTATAAAAAGGCTGAGGAAATATATGCTGGACAACAAGCTGCTTACAGAAAACGAAGCTGCAAAAATAGAGGATGAAATACAGGAGCAGGTAGATGAAGCAGCGCTGTTCGCACTGGAGAGCCCCGAGCCTGATACGGCTCTTGTGCTGGATGATGTGTTTTATGAAACAGGGGAAGGGGTGGACAGGGCATGAGTATCAAGACATATGCAGAGGCAATAAAGGATGTTCTGGCTGAAGAAATGAGGCGTGACCCTGATGTATTCGTTATGGGTGAGGATGTAGCTGAACAGGGAGGGATCTTTGGCTGTACCTGAGGGTTGGTGAATGAGTTCGGAAAGGAGCGTGTGAGAAATACGCCCATATCCGAAGCGGGATTTATAGGAGCCGGCGTCGGTGCAGCCTGTGCCGGAATGAGGCCTGTTGTCGAATTAATGTATATGGATTTCACTTATGTGTCAATGGATCAGCTGCTGAACCAGGCAGCCAAAATAAGATTTATGTTCGGCGGAAAGGCAAAGGTGCCTCTTGTTGTCCGCGGACAGCAGGGTGTGGGAAGGGGAAATGCCGGGCAGCATTCCCAGAGCGTGGAGCAGTTTTTTATGCACATACCTGGCATGAAGGTGGCGATGCCTTCTTCTCCTGCCGATGCGGCAGGATTGTTGAGGACTGCGATCAGGGACGACAATCCGGTAATGTTCTTTGAACATAAAGCGCTTTATTCTACAAAAGGGGAAGTATCGGACAATCCTGAATTCTCTATACCCTTTGGGAAAGCCAATATAGCAAGAGAAGGGAAGGACGTCACTGTAATAGGTACGCATCTATATGTTGGCAGAGCTTTGAATGCGGCGGAAAAGCTTCAGGGCGAAGGCATAAGCGTCGAGGTGCTTGATCCCAGGACTATTATGCCTCTTGATGAAGAGACTATTATTGATTCCGTAAAGAAAACGGGCAGGGCTGTTGTTGTTCATGAAGCACATAAGATTGGCGGAGTTGGCGCTGAAATCGCAGCCATGATCATGGAAAAAGCCTTCAAATATCTGGATGCTCCTGTAATAAGGCTTGGTGCGAAACATTGCACCCTCCCCTTCAACCTTGGACTGGAAAATGCGGTTGTTCCCCAGGAAGAAGATATTTTGAATGCAATTAAGGCAGTTTTATATAAGTAGTATTTTGAGAAGGGGACGTCCGTCCCCTATAAAGAAGGAGAGATATCAATGGCTTTTAAGGTAATCATGCCAAAGCAGGGCCTGCAGATGACCGAAGGTACAATAACCAGATGGCATTTTGCAGAAGGTGACAGAGTAGAGATAGACAAACCGCTTTTTGAGATGGAGACAGATAAATTGAATATAGAAATAACTGCTCAGGCTAGCGGTACGTTATTGAAAATTCTGAAAGGCGAAGGGGAAATCGTACCGATAACAGAGATAATTGCTGTAATAGGCGAGCCGGGGGAAGATATTTCGGATATTCTGACGGAGCCTGGTTCAATTCCTCCGGAAACCGCTCATTTAAATGAAGAAGCAGAAAAAAACACGTCAGAATCAGCAGATACCGTTGTTTCCGGAAAGGAAAAAGAGACAGATATCTTAAGAGACAGAATTTTCATAACACCCAGGGCCAAATCCTTATTACAGGAAAAAAGCCTGGACTATACCGGCATAAAGGGCTCCGGCCCTGAAGGCCTCATAATTGAGCGGGATGTCTTAAACCAAAGGAACGGCAGGGATGATACGGTTGAAAGAAAGGGTAAAATGATACCCTTCAACGGTATGAGAAAAGTGATTTCCGACAGGATGCTGCATAGCCTTCACACTATGGCACAGGCCAATCACAGGATGAAAGTGGACATGACTGAAATCATCAGGTTAAGAGAAAAGCTGAAGGCCGACAATAAAAAGGTATCTATAACAGATATATTTATAAAGATTGTTTCCAAAGTATTGCGTGAATATCCTATTCTTAATTCGTCTCTGACAGATGAAGGGATACTGATAAAGGATGATGTCAACATAGGGCTTGCTGTTGCATTGGACAATGGGCTTATAGTACCTGTTATCAAGAATGCTGATCTCATGACACTGGAGGAAATATCCAGAGTATCGTCGGAGCTTGTAGAAAAAGCTAAAAAGGGAGGTCTGAAGCCGGATGAATATACCGGGGGAACCTTCACGGTTTCCAACCTGGGAATGTTTGAAATAGATGAATTTACAGCAATTATCAATCCGCCGGAGAGCGCGATACTGGCTATTGGAAAAATTGACAGGATACCGGTTGCGGAAGGCGACGGCATTGTAATCAAACCGATAGTTGTGCTTAGTCTGACATACGACCACCGCATTATTAACGGCGCGCCGGCGGCAATGTTTCTGCAAAGGATCAAACACATGCTGCAAAATCCATATATTTTAATATGAGGTTTCCAAATTGAGAATTGAGAGTTTTCATAAGATTTTGTGCCTTTGAGCACAGCGAAAGGAATGTATGTTAAAATGAAGCTAAAAGACAGGGTAGCTATCGTAACCGGTTCCAGTAAGGGAATCGGCGAAGGTATCGCACGGGTTTTTTCCGCTGAAGGGGCAAAAGTTGTAATTGTATGCAGAAATGAGCCGGAAGGCCGGAAGATGGCACAGGAGCTGGGAAGTGAAGACGGAAGGGCAATCTTCATAAAGACGGATGTGACGAGCAGCGAATCAGTTCAAAACCTTATTGCAAAAACAATTGAGGCTTATGGCAAATTGGATATTCTTGTAAACAAAGCCGGATACCACATATCGAAAAATGTAGAAGAAACTTCAGAAGATGAATGGGAATTTATCATCAACACAAACCTCAGGAGTACCTTTCTGTGTTCGAAATATGCCATTCCCCATCTGCGGAAGACCAAAGGGAACATCATCAACATCAGCAGCATGGTAGGCCTGGTAGGGCAGCCCAATGCCGGAGCTTATTCTGCAACCAAGGGCGGTCAGATTTCCATGAGCAAAGGCATGGCAATTGATTTTGCCAAAGATGCCATCCGCGTGAATGTCATCTGTCCCGGATGGATCCAGACGCCGCTGGTGGAGGATTGGTTCAACCAGCAGAAGGATCCGGAAACTTCCAGGGAATACATATACGGGCAGCATCCTCTGGGGCGCATAGGCACTATAGAAGAATGCGGGAAGGCTGCGCTGTATCTTGCCAGCGATGACGCCGCCTTTGTAACCGGAATCACGCTTAATATAGACGGTGGAGTTACACTTGGCTATTAATGGGGAGGTATGTATATGAAGATAAAGAGAATAATCGACCTTTCCCAGCCTCTTATAGGCGGTTATACCAATCCTGCCTTCATAAAAAGCGAGCTTACAGCCTGCCTCACATATGAAAGAAACGGGTGGATGGGAGAAATCCTGACTGCAGCTACTCACGTGGGAACACATATAGATGCTCCCGCCCACAGATTTGAACAAGGCCGGAGTATTGACGGATATCCTCTGTCCAGGTTCCAGGGGAATGCCATACCTTTGGATCTTTTTTACAAAAAAGAGGGAGAAGAGATTACTGAAGATGATATTCTGCCTTATATCAAAAAGATTAAGAAGAATGATATTGTCCTGCTATGTACCGGGTGGGGGGAAAAGAAGCACGGCGATGATAGGGATACATATATCAACAAGTCGCCATGGCTTGGCGGAAAAGCAAGTCAGATGCTTATAGAGGCAGGGATCAATGCAGTAGGAATAGACCATTTCAGTATAGGGGGAGCAAAGGCTGAAAATGTAGCTATCCCGCATGAAATGCTGATGAAAGCGGATATACTTATTTTTGAAGACTTGCTTTTGCCCAGGACGCTGCTGGAAAGAGAAAACTGGTATATTGCAGCCTTTCCAATAGCTATCGGGAAAGCCAGCGGCTCATTTGCCAGGATTGTCGCTCTGGAATTTGATAACCCGTATATGCCTGTTTGTGACAGACCATCAGAATCAAAGAAGGCCGCCATGAAATATATGCCGAATCTTGAATTGCCTCTCTTATATCCGGTCAGGCAGCATTTGAGGAAAACGGACATACTTGATTTAGAGAAATATTTGATGGAAATTTTACCGGCATTGGGCGCCAGGGTTCGCCTGACAGCAGGCAAAAGAATCGGAATATGTGTGGGCAGCAGGGGGATAGCGAGCATTTCCCTGGTTTTGAAACGATTGATTGATTATCTGAAAAGCCAGGGAGCGGAGCCGGTTATTATACCTTGTATGGGAAGTCACGGAGGTGCAACTGCAGAAGGGCAGGCAGGCGTGATTGCGGAGTATGGGATTACGGAAGACAGAATGGGTGCTTCAATATCAAGCTGCATGGATGTGATTGATATAGGTCCTACTGTAAATGGACTTAAGGTATATATGGATACTGCAGCCTCAGGGTTTGATACCCTGATTGTTGTCAACAGGATAAAGGAGCATACCGACTTTTCCGGAGAAACCGAAAGCGGAATCCTGAAGATGCTGGCAATAGGGCTTGGAAATCATGTGGGCGCATCCTACATTCACAGTTTTGGAGCAAAGGGGCTCAAAGAGTATATTCCGGAAATTGCGGCCAAAATGATTGAAACAAGACAAATCATCGGAATAGGAATAGTGGAAGACGGATACTCGGAAATAGACAGGATTGAAATCATGTTTGGGAAAGAAATTTTTGAAAAAGAAAAAGAGCTATTTAAATACACCAAAAGCATCAAGGCCAAAATCCCGTTTAAAAAGCTGGATTATCTTATTATTGAAGAAATGGGCAAGAATATAAGCGGTTCCGGTATGGACACAAAAGTCATCGGAAGGATAAGATATTCCGGAGTAAACGAGCCGGAAGGTCCGTCGCCCGATATCATAACGTGTCTCAGGCTGACTCCCGAATCTCACGGAAACGCCGCCGGTGTAGGGCTTGTCGATTTAATTTCAAAAAGGCTGTTTGACAGTATCGATTTTAATATTATGTTTATTAACGGAAAAGCAACCAAGTGTCCTGAAAGGTATAAAATACCCATGTACCTGGAGGATGACCGTACCGCTATTTTGACCGGACTTGAATTTGCCCGCGCTGCAGGTACTTTTAAAAACAGGATTGCTTTCATAAAAAACACCGGTTGCCTGGAAACCATATATGTCAGCGAACCCTTGATGAAAGAGGCGTTAAGTACCGGTATGTTTGAAATTGCTTCATCAGAAGGCATTAAAATCAGGTATGAAGACGGGGGTAGTTACCAGAGTATTTTTACTTAGGAGCACTGAAAATAGTTACTTCCGATTTTTCTGCAAATGCCGGCCGGATGGACTGCATTTGCAGAAATCCATAGCGAAAGTTATATTTTCACCAGTGCTTGATTGTTTAAAATTGATCCGGTGGTTATAGCTATTTTGATAAAGGAGATATCTGAATCATGAATGAGTTAAAAGGCAAATACGCAGTGATTACAGGAGCGGCGGGAGGCATAGGGGCGGCGACGGCAGAAACTTTTGCCAGGGAAGGCGCGGCCGGAATCGTTATGGCGGATATGGACGGCGGCAGGGCAAGGGAGGCCGGTAAAAGAATAGAGTCCGGATGGGACTGTAAATGTATGGCTGTAAAGACCGACATCTCATCGGCAAGCGCCATCAAAAATCTTTTTTTTGAATCTGTGAAACAATTCGGAACAGTGGACATACTGGTCAACTGTGCGGGGATTTGTCCCGTGGGAAGCATTGAGGAAATCGGCGAAGCGGAATGGGACCGTGTAATGGATATCAACCTCAGAGGCACCTATCTGTGTTCACGGGAAGCCTTAGCCATTATGAAGGAAAAGCTATCCGGGAAAATTGTGAATTTATCTTCCATATCGGGCAGGATCGGCGGGATTGCTACAGGAATCAATTATGCAACCTCAAAGGGAGGGATCCTGACTTTGACCATGTCACTGGCCAAGGCCGCAGGACCGTATAATATCAATGTAAACGGTGTGGCTCCGGGATTTATTGACACCGAAATGACAAAGAACTTTACCCATTTCAAGGTGGAGACCGTACCTCTGGGAAGAATCGGGAAACCGGATGATGTGGCGGATGTGATACTGTTTCTTTCCTCCGACAGGTCCAGATATGTGACGGGGGTTACCATCGACGTCAATGGTGGGGTTTTTATGGCGTAGAGTATGAACAGACTTAGGAGCATTGAAAATATTAATTCCCATTTTTCTGAAAATATTGGCTGTAAAGACAGTGTTCTCAGAAACTTATGAGGGAAGTTATTTTTCACCAGTGCCTAATATTGCCGGATGCCGGTTGGGGGAGATTTAATGGATAAAGAAAAACTTATAAAGGATATGACGGGACCGGAATATTTCGGACCCGATTCTTCTATTGAAAACAGGGTTGCCGGGCTGCTGGGTAAAATGACGCTGGAAGAAAAGATACGCGAGATGAATATGTTGGGTTCAGCCGGCAGTATTATTAAAGCCGGCAAGCTGTCGCCGGAGCTTGCACAGCAGTTTTTTAAAGGAATGGGAATCGGCGCAGTTCAGGATCCCAGGCTTGACCCTATGGACACGGCGGAGGTAATCAATGAGCTCCAGAGATTTCTCATAGAAAACACGCGTCTCGGAATCCCGGCGCTTATTGTTGCAGAAACGCTCCATGGCGTTATGTCTCCCGGAATGACGGTTTTCCCTCAGGCAATTGCATTGGCAAGTACGTGGAATACCGGGCTTATTAAGGAGATTGCGTCCGTTATTGCCAGAGAAGCACGCTCAATAGGTATTTCACAAGCGCTTGCACCTGATCTCGACCTTGCCCGGGAGCCAAGGTAGGGAAGAGTTGAGGAAACATTTGGAGAAGACCCTTATCTGTGTACCCGGTTTGGAGTAGAGTACATTAAGGGTCTCCAAGGCGAAGGATCAACCATCGGCAATGGCCATATAGCAGCTACAATAAAGCACTTTGCCGCACATGGAAGCCCTGAGGGAGGAATCAATCTTTCTCCTGTGCCGGTGGGGGAAAGACAGCTCAGGGAACTATATCTTCCTCCATTCAAAGCTGGTATTGTTGAAGCCGGCGCATTATGTGTAATGCCTGCCTACAGCGAATTTGACGGGATACCCTGCTCGTCTTCGGAAATATTGCTTAACAGGATTCTTCGAGAGGAATGGGACTTTAAAGGATATACTATTTCTGATTATTGCGCAATTGATATGCTTGTTTATATGCACCGTACTGCAGAATCAAATGAGCAGGCTGCTAAACAGTCTATTGAAGCCGGAATGGACATGGAAGCTCCAGATATAAAAGCTTTTGGAGAGGGATTGAAAAGACTTGTCCAAAACGGCCAGTTGCCTGAGGAGCTTATTGACAGGGCAGTATCAAGGATACTCAGGGTGAAGATTTCTTTAGGCCTTTTTGAAAACCCATATGCAGATGCAAAGAAAATAAAAAGTACGGTAAATTGTGAAGCGCATAGAAAGTTGGCGCTGGAAGCCGCGCATGAGTCAATTGTTTTGCTGAAAAACAGGGATAACTTATTGCCGCTGGATAAAAATATCGAGTCCATTGCTGTAATAGGTCCCAATGCCGATGTTGCGCAGCTTGGGGATTATTGTTCGGAAAAGAAGGAAGCGGTTTCACTGCTTCAAGGTATTCTAAACAGGGCTGCTCCAAAAACCAGGATTTCTTATGCAAAAGGCTGCGGTATATATGAATTATCAAAAGACGGCTTTGATGAAGCCGTCAAAGCCGCAGCAGGTTCAAAAGCGGCAATTATAGCTGTGGGGGGCTCCAGTATGATTGATTACGGTATGGGATGGGGACAGGACAGAGGTAAGATCAAAACCTGCGGGGAAGGATTTGACGTGACCGACCTTGGTTTGCCGGGCGTACAGCAGGAGCTGGCAGAGGCAGTGGTGAATACCGGAACTCCGACAATAGTAGTCCTTATAGATGGGAGACCTTCCGGCATTCCATGGATAGCCGAAAATGCTTCCGCAATTATTGAGGCATGGTATGCGGGCGAAGAAGGAGGGAATGCGCTGGCTGATATAATCTTCGGAAATGTCAACCCCTCCGGTAGGTTGACCGTCTCCTTTCCCAAATCAGTTGGCCAGACTCCCGTTTATTACAATTACAAACCCTCTGCAAGGGGATTTTATAAAAAGCCCGGTTCTCCTGAAAATCCTGGCCGGGACTATGTATTCATGGACACAAAACCTCTTTTTGAATTCGGATTCGGACTTAGCTATACTGAATTTGAGTATTCGGACTTAAAAATATGGCCTGAAAAAATCAGATGCGACGGCTAGACGACAGTAAGCGTAAAAGTCAGGAATATTGGCAAACGAGAAGGTAAGGAAGTAGTACAGCTATATCTGAATGATGTGGTCAGCAGCGTGACAACTCCGGTAAAGGCCCTTAGAGGGTTTAAAAAGATAAATCTGAAACCCGGCGAAGAAAAGGAAGTCGCTTTTGAATTGGGGTTTGAAGACCTTTCATTGGTAGACCGGCATTTGGCTACTGTTGTA
>VEPD01000198.1 GCA_012027035.1 Ruminiclostridium sp.
CAATGAAATAATCCATGCTACAGAAGTTGAAAATCTGTCATATGTTCCATCGGGTCCAGTTCCTCCTAATCCTTCAGAGCTTATTGAGACTGAAAAGATGAAACAGTTCATGGTAAAAGTGAAAAAGGATTTCGATTTCATTGTCCTCGACACCCCTCCTGTCGGAATTGTCTCCGATGCCCTTCTTCTTGGCAATTATGCTGATATAAACATTTTTGTGATCCGCCAGAGGTTTTCGTTCAAAAACACTCTTGAACTCATACAGAATATCTTCAATAAAAAAGAGCTTAAGAATCTCACCATTGTTGTCAATGATATCCACATTTCAGGTTATTACGGTTACGGTCTCCGCTACGGATATGGATTTTACGAGGGTTATGGATATAACTATGGCTACGGGCAGTACGGCTCATACGGACGGGGGGATTATCATAAGTACTATACTGAAGACTAAATGGCTCAGAGCTCAGAGCACAGGTTCATGAATGAAAAGACCGCACGATCCCGAATCGCTTTGCTCTCGGGATTTCGTCCCGCTTCGCGGAACTCAACCTGCACGACCTACATGACCTGCATGACCTGCACGACTAAGAGACTAAGGGACTGAGAGACTGAGAGACAAAAAAGGGTAGTCGGTGATCAGTAATCGGTATTCGGTTACAAAAAAGTCAATGCCTAAATAACGTTGACCTTTTTATTACTTAATTTACTCCTTTTACTATGATGATGATTGACTGTTGATAGCGGGAGATTACTCGAAGAGTTATCCTCGTTATCAATAGTATCTTTAAAAGATTTTGGTGTTAATTTTCCTAATGCTTTGTGTGGTTTTCCTGTGTTATACATAAGTACAGCCTTGTCTAACAGTTTCTTAAGAGAAGCCATATTTGTAGGGCCATAGGGATAAAGATAATTGTTTTTGATTATCCCATTTAACCTCTCTGCATGAGAGTTCTCATAAACCTTTTCTTCGGTCATTGAATTTATCATTCCCAGCTCTTTGGTGAGTTTTTTGAATTCGTTGCAATAGTATTGCCCACCACCATCTGAGTGCATTATGGCTCCTTTTAGATTTGATTTTCCACGTTCGGATATTACTCTATGCAAGGCTGGCAGTGTCGTACTTTCTGTGCGCAGATTATCACTTGCCGACCATCCTACTATCTCTCGATTAAACAGGTCCATAATAAAGGTAAGATAATACGTATCTGGTCCAATATCGAAGTAAGTTATGTCACTTACAAAAACCCGGTTGACATGTGTACACTCAATATCCTTTATCATGTTAGGAAAACGGGTCACTCCAAAGCTATTGGTTGTAACTCTAAAGTTCCTTAGTTGCTTAATCCTGTAGCCTGAGTCCATACAGAACCGCTCAAACTTATCCCGTCCCATACACGCTGGGTGAAGCTTCAGGTAGATATCCCTGGCTGACATTCGTGGATGATCACGACGGATCTCATTTATCAGAGGTATCAATTGTTCCTGCTCTTCAAACTTATATCGCCTGCGTTTCAGCATCTGATGAAAGGACTGTTTACTTATTCCTGATACTTTAAATAACAAACTCAACTTTTTCTGGTGTGCTTTCCGGTTGAAGTAGTACCAGACGAGAGCCTGGAACCTACTTTTTTTTTGATGTCAACATTATAAGTAGCTTCTGCTATCTCTATCATCTTGTCCTTAAACTCAAGCAACAATTGCTTCTGGCCAATTATTCTCTCAAGTTCCTTGATCCGCTCTTCCAGAGCCTTTATCTTCAATGTGTCGCTCTTTGCTTCTACTACCTGTTTTACCTGTTTCTTTGCCATTGCCGAGTATTTGTAAATCCATTTATAAATTGATGACCTACTTACTGAGTAAGTTTTACAAATATCGGAAACTGATGTAATATTCCTCTCTAATTCCCTGATCTTACATTTTTTAAATTCTTCACTGAAAGACCTCTGAAATTGAGGTTTGTTTTCATGATCAAAATAATTTACTTTCGCCATACAGTTAACCATTTTTTTTGGTCAACGTATTTCAGGCACCGACAGTTAATAGCATAGTTCTGTTCTGATTACTGAATATCATTGCAGGAAAGATTGAAAATCATGGTTAATGAACAAAAATCTAATCAGAAGTGGAAGCCCACGATTCAGCAGCTCTAACTGCCCGATGCCATCCTTTTATAAGCAAGCGGGTCTCCTCCGGGGCCATCAGTGGAGTGAATTTTTTATCAAGCTGCCACTGCTTTTTGATATCTTCAACACTGCTCCAGTATTTAACTGCTAATCCTGAGAGGTAAGCGGCGCCAAGCGCTGTAGTCTCAGTTATTTTGGGCCTCACAACGTTTGCTCTCAGCAGATCCGACTGAAACTGCATTAGGTTGTTGTTTACCGTGGCACCTCCATCGACACGAAGCTCCTTTATTTCTATCCCCGAGTCCTTTTCCATTGCATGAAGCACATCAAGGGTCTGAAATGCAATGCTGTCAAGAGCTGCCCTTGCAATATGGGAAGATGTCGATCCCCTTGTAATTCCTACAATCGTACCGCGGGCATGCTGATTCCAGTAGGGCGCTCCCAGTCCTGCAAAGGCGGGCACAAAATATACACCATCACTATCCTTCACCCTGGAAGCAAGCTCCTCTACCTCACCCGATTTCGCAATAATTCCTATTCCATCACGAAGCCATTGTACCACAGCCCCTGCAATGAAAATGCTGCCTTCAAGTGCATACCTGGTTTCGTTACCAATCTTCCACCCAATAGTTGTTAAAAGGTTACTTCTTGATTCAATAGGTTTGCTGCCAATATTCATCATCATGAAACAGCCGGTTCCATAGGTATTTTTTACCATTCCGGGTTCAATGCACATCTGTCCGAAAAGCGCTGCCTGCTGATCTCCAGCAATTCCCGAAACAGGTATATCGGCTGAAAACAACCCTGATGTCATACCATATATTTCACTTGATGATTTAACCTCAGGCAATAGGCTAACGGGGATGCTGAATAACTCAAGAAGGTCCCTGTCCCAATCCATTGTATGAATGTTAAACAACATCGTTCTGGATGCATTTGAAACATCTGTTACATGAAGCTTCCCGGCTGTCAGGTTCCAGATAAGCCATGAATCGATTGTTCCAAACGCAAGGTCACCGTTTTCCGCTTTACCTCTTGCATCCTTAATATTGTCGAGTATCCATCTGACCTTGGTGGCAGAAAAATAGGCGTCTGGAATAAGTCCGGTCTTCTCCCGGATAGACTGGCTATGCCCTTCACGTTTAAGCATATCGCAATATTCCGCGGTTCTGCGATCCTGCCAGACAATAGCATTGCAGACCGGCCTGCCTGTTATCCTGTCCCATACAACTGTTGTTTCACGCTGGTTGGTAATACCTATGCCGGCAATATCAGTGCTTCTTAAACCCGCTTTTGCCAAAGCTTCTGTAGCCACACCCATCTGAGAAGACCATATCTCCTCGGGATCGTGTTCAACCCATCCAGGTTTTGGAAATATCTGGCCGAATTCTTTCTGAGCTGAAGCAACTGGCAATCCTGACCGGTTGAAAACTATTGCACGGGAACTCGTTGTCCCCTGATCCAAAGCCAGAATAAAATCTTTCATATTACAAAATATTACTAACTGATACTATATTGATATTGATTTGATATTATTTTGATACTATTTAGATATTATTTTGATATTACAAATAATTACCTGCCAGCTGATTGTAATTTTCAACCTCCCTTTCCATCCATGAGGTTCCCAATCCAAGTTCATCAGCCATTAACCGGGCCACAATCGGAGAGGCCTCCATACTTGCCCTTGCATCCAGGAACAGAGCTCTTGTCCGCCTGGCAAGGATATCTTCAAGAGTTCCGGGCATTTCATTTTTACATATCCAGACGATTTCAGCCTTTGTATATGGAAGATCCCGGTGTATCAATCCTCCAAGGCCGGGCTTTTCATTTATCAACTTTTCTATTTCTGAAGCATTTCTTCCGTAAATCTTAAGCCGTTCTGATGTCAGCTTTTCATTATCGGAATAAAAGATAAATCCTCTGGTGACGCATTTCTTTCTTTCAATAACTCCGTTTTTAATTGCCTTGTCTATTGTCTCCTCGGCCATACGTCTGTAGGAGGTCCATTTACCTCCTATAATTGAAAGAAGACCGGACGAAGAGATTGTGATTTTATGCCGTCGCGATACCTCCTTTGTTGCATTGGGATTATGCGGATTGGCAGCAAGCGGCCTCAGTCCGGCAAAAACACATTTTACATCCTGCCTTTTCGGTGGTCTGGCAAGATAATTTCCTGCAGTATTGAGGATGAATTCTATCTCTTTATCATGTGCTTTTGGCTCCAGGGTTATAATATTAAGAGGTGTGTCGGTTGTCCCGACAACAACTTTACCATACCATGGGATAGCAAAAAGGACCCGGCCATCATCTGTTTTAGGTATCATGATGGCAGAAGTGCTCTGCAGGAAGGAATTGTCGAGAACCAAATGTACTCCCTGACTTGGCCTGATTGTAGGCTTTGACAAAGGATCATCCAATCTGTGAATCTCATCAGCAAATATCCCGGTGGCATTTATGACAAGTCGTCCATATATGGA
>VEPD01000309.1 GCA_012027035.1 Ruminiclostridium sp.
CCAATATCTACTATAAGGGCTTGTCCAGCAATAACTGTACCAAGCATTCCGGCTGATTTTCCGTTAAGCTTCGCAGATGTCAGCTTAGATACACAAAGTATCTGCGCTTCCATCCGCTTTGCTGAACAAAAAATCATCACGGAATCAGATGGTACATTTATTACCAGACAAGCCCTAAGCCTCTTTTCGCAGAGCGGATCACATGCTTTGCCAGCACTGAGGTGGTTACTGAACCTACACCTCCCGGTACAGGCGATATGGACGCTACAAGAGGCTCTACCTTTTCAAAATCAACATCTCCGCACAGGTTTCCATTTTCATCCATATTTATTCCTACATCTACTACAACCTGGCCTTCGGAAACAAATACTCCTGTTACCATTTTTGCCTTTCCTGCAGCGGCAATCAATATTTCAGCCTCCTTGCAGGTTTCCTCCAGATTTTTGGTCCTGGTATGGCATATGGTGACAGTGGCATGTTTTTTCAACAGCAGCATGGACAGCGGCTTGCCTACCACCATACTTCTTCCGATTATAGTCACTTTTTTGCCTGCAACATTAATACCGAAGTGATCCAGCATTTCAACGACGGCTTCCGGAGTGCATGGTGCAAAGCCTGTTTCATCACCTTCAAAAACCTTTGCCACATTGACTGGGTTCAGGCAATCCGCATCCTTTTCATGACTTATGACATATTTGATTACACTTTCATCTATGTGTTTCGGAAGGGGCCTGAAAATCAGGATACCATGAATGCCATTGTCATCGTTCACTTTTCTGATTTCATCGATCAAAGCCTGCTGGGTAATGGTTTCAGGGTATTCAAACACCCTGCACTTTATTCCAAGGCCTTCACATCTTTTAATTGCACCCCGCTCATAAGAAAGGTCATCGGGTCTCGCACCAACCCTTACTATCGCCAGGCCGGGTGTAATACCGTTTCCATTGAGTTCTTCCACATCCTTCAACATCCGCTCCTTCATTGCATTTACAACCTCGGAGCCCTTCATCAATAAAGCCATTCAAGTTCCTCCTAATTCCCCGGGAATGACTGAAATAAGGTCATCCTCTAATACTGTTTTCAACATCGATGTAAACCCTGTCAGCCTTTGCGATTCCTTCGGCAAGCATTTTTCCGGTTTTTGCGTTTATGGCCGCCGCATATTCTCTATTCTTCATCAGCTTTGTGTTTATATACACATTGAGACTTGCTCCCATAAGAGCGGATCTGCAAAAAAGGACGCCCACTCCCACATCGCTGACAGCGATCCTGGTCCCCTTTTCCGCCAGTTCCTCATGCAGTGCTATGGCTTCCAGGGATTTCTCCATGATTTTCAGCGGTACGCTGCAAGCAAGTCTTAGCGCCTCTTCCATGATTTCATCCCGCTTTTGCTTTTCTTCATCAGTGTTCTTTGGAAGCCCATATGCTTTGGACAGCGGCTCAAAAACCACAGCGTCCTCTTCAACAAGCGAAACAAGTTCCTGCTGCAGAATATCCGCTTTTTCCAGGATGCTTTTAATGTCTGCCTGCACGCTCTCATATTTCTTCCTGCCCAGAGTAAGATTGCCTACCATGCTTCCCAGAGCAGTACCCAGAGCGCCCACCATTGCAGAAGCTCCGCCGCCTCCGGGGACGGGAGCGCCGGATGCAAGCATGCCCAAAAATTCCTTACAGCTTTTATCTGTCATCATTGATTGTTTCCTCCCGCTTACCATAACATTCATTGTAGCCTAAGTACATACCCACCTAAGTTCGTTACCAGATAGAGTAGGGGCGTGCATTGCGCGTCCGAAAATGACCAACTGCAACGAAAACCAGACGGCCTATAACTGCCCCTACAACAACATCGCATTCTTTCCATATCGTATATTATTAATTTCGCATTTTACACATTGTGAAATATATTAACGTTTTTTATCTGGTAACTTATTTACATGGAACTGCACTAAGTCCTGATATGTCTAAAACAGTCCGGATATCCTTCCTGCGGAATCAACATCGATTTTTTCAGCCGAAGGAACTTTCGGAAGGCCAGGCATAGTCATGATCTCACCGGTGATTGCAATCACGAATCCTGCGCCTGCAGAGACCTTAACGTTCCTCACAGCTACCCGGAAGCCTTTGGGCCATCCAAGTTTTTTCGGATCATCCGAGAAGGAATACTGTGTCTTGGCCATGCAAACCGGCAGTTTACCGAATCCAAGGGTCTCCAGTTTCTCTATCTCTTTCATGGCGGCAGGCGCAAAATCCACGCCATCGCCACCGTAGACCTCTTTGACTATTGTTTCAATTTTCACTCTAAGCATGGCGTCGTCCTGATTAATGTATTTGAAATTATTGGCGCCTGTTTCTATAAGGCGAATAACTTCGTTTGCCAGTTCAATTCCGCCTTCCCCGCCTTTTGCCCATACCTCCGACAAAGCTACATTGGCCCCATACTGCCGGCATTTTTCCGCTATCAGCTTAAGCTCGTTTTCAGTATCCGTCGGGAACCTGTTAATTGCAACTACTGCCGGTACTCCGAATTTTACAGTGACATTCTCTATATGACGGAGCATGTTGGGAAGGCCTTTTTCCAGTGCATCAAGATTTTCCACCGAGAGCTCCGCCTTGGCAGCGCCGCCATGGTGTTTCAAAGCCCTTACCGTTGCGACTATTACAACTGCGGAAGGCTTCAGACCGGCAATCCTGCATTTGATATCCATGAATTTTTCAGCGCCGAGGTCCGCACCGAAGCCTGCCTCGGTAACAACATAATCAGCCAGCTTCAAGGCCATCTTTGTTGCCATGATACTGTTGCAGCCATGCGCAATATTCGCAAACGGTCCCCCATGCACGAAGGCGGGAGTATGTTCCAGCGTTTGTACCAGATTGGGCTTCAGAGCGTCCTTCAATAGAGCCGTCAAAGCGCCTTCGGCATTTAATTGTCCGGCAGTGACCGGTTTGTCGTCGTAGGTGTAGCCTACAACTATGTTCTTTAATTTCTCCTTCAGGTGGTCGAGATCTCTTGAAAGGCACAAAATTGCCATTATTTCAGAAGCAACCGTTATATCGAAACCGTCTTCACGGGGGGAGCCATTGGCTTTACCATTCAACCCGTCAACAATAAAACGGAGCTGCCTGTCATTCATATCCATACATCTTTTCCATGTAATCCTTCTGGGGTCGATACCCAGCGCATTCCCCTGATATATATGATTGTCCAGCATAGCTGCCAGAAGATTGTTGGCTGCTCCGACAGCATGCATGTCTCCCGTAAAATGCAGATTGATGTCTTCCATGGGCACAACCTGGGCATATCCGCCTCCTGCCGCCCCGCCCTTGACTCCGAACACAGGCCCGAGAGACGGCTCTCTTAAAGCTATCATGACCTTACGGCCAATCTTATGCAATGCGTCGCCAAGACCCACCGTAGTGGTGGTTTTCCCTTCTCCTGCAGGCGTCGGATTGATTGCGGTAACGAGTATAAGCTTGCCGTCCTTCCTATCTTTCATGTCATTCAAAATGTTGTAATTGATCTTTGCTTTATAATTGCCGTAAAGCTCCAGATCCTTTCTTTCAATGCCCACCGCTTTTGCGATTTCTTCAATCGGCTTTAGTTCGGTACTTTGAGCAATTTCGATATCACTCCTGATTTCCATGCCGGTGCCTCCTTTTATTTGTTTGAATGTACATTGTATTTATTTTGCAGTCACTCCGTTATTAATAATATTATATTCAATGTTACTTTAGCAAGCTTTTGTTATAAAAAAACTATTCGGTAAGCATTATGTAACCAAGAGAGAGGGAAGGGTGGCAGACTGACCACCCTTCCCTCTCTCTTACGACTTTTTGACCTGAATAGCCACAAAAAAGCAAGCCGGAAAGTTTCATCAGTATTCCGCCGGCATCTCAGCCAGCTGTGACATGTTGAACACCGGGCCGTCTATGCAGACATACTGATGTCCTATATTGCATTTGCCGCATTTGCCTACGCCGCATGTCATTCTCATTTCAAGGGTTGTCAGTATTTTTCCCTTCGGTATGCCAAGCTCCACCAGCCTGGCTGAAACAAACTTTATCATGATGGGCGGGCCGCACAATACCGCATAGGTATTGTGCACGTCTATCTCCATTTCACCCACCAGTATATGTGGGAAGCCCACTTTTCCGTCCCAGTCCTCTTCAGGCCTGTCAATGGTTTTTATTATGTTTGTGTTTTTGACCCTGCTCCATTCATCGAATTCCCGTCTGTAAATGAAGTCACCGGTACTTCTTGCCGCCAAAAGCATTTGTATTTCTCCGTAACTGTCGCGGTTACGATGATCCATCATGTACAGAAGAAGCGGCCGAAGCGGCGCAAGTCCCAACCCTCCGGCTATAATCAAAATTTTACTGTTTTCCATTTCCTTAAGGGGGAAAGTGTTCCCGAAGGGTCCTCTCAGCCAGATTCCCGATCCCGCTTTCAAGCTGTGTAATGCTTCGGTTACAAGACCGACCCTTTTTATGCTGAGTTCGATATATTCCTTGTTCAGCGGAGATGAAGCGAACCCGAAAGGAGCCTCGCCCACACCTGGAATGGAAAGCTCAATAAACTGGCCGGGCATGAAATCCATGCTTCCGCCATCCAATAATTTCACTTTGTAGGTTTTAATATCAAGGTCAGAGGTGGTTTCCTGGATAACCTCCATGATTTCAGCCTTCAGAGGCAAATAAGGGTTGTTCAAAATACTTCCCTCCCCAGCTCTCCAATTATTCCAGCCACAACAGATTTTATATTCATCCCCGCCGGACAGCTCCTTATGCAGCGACCGCATCCGGTACAGGCAGTATACCCGAAATTATGCTTCACATAAAGGTACTTGTGCATGATGCGCTGACGGTATCTTTCCTTTTTTGAGGCTCTTGGATTGTGTCCTGAAGCATGCAATGTAAACCTGGGATACATGCAGCTGTCCCAGCATCTGTACCTGGCAGGTTCCCCTCCCTCAACGGTATCCCTGAATTCAAAGCAGTGGCAGGTTGGACAGATGAAGGTGCAAATGCCGCACCCCATGCATTTCTCCGATATCTTCGCCCAGTCTATTTTGCTGAACAAATCATTTTCATCCGCATCAATTTCAAGAATGCCGCCGCTCGCGGCATTTTCCGGTATTGCAGCCGGCGATGCGGCTTCCTGGAACTCCAGGCCGCTAAAAAGCTCCGCCCCTTTTTCTGTATGTATTTCTACCGTATAAGTTTCCCCGCTGTCTGAAAAAAATATATCGCAGGCAGATGAATAGTTCCTGTTCAGGCCTCTGTCACTGCAGAAGCATCCGGATTTTTCAGCCAGACAGCCCATGCCTGCAAATATCGTATTATTCAGATTCTTTTCAAAATATGTGTCAATAAATTTCCCTTTAGTGAATACTGCCGTCATCACTTCAAAAGCATGGAGGTCACAGGGCCTTACCCCGAATATAACAGTTTTTCGGTCCTGCACCTGGATCCTGGCTTCATTTTCACCAAAGCTCATGATTTTTTCAACTTGTGGAAACAGGTATTCCTTTGGTGACTTGTATGTCAATTCATCATCCAGAACCATATCGGAAAACTCTTTTATTTCTTCAAATACAAGCTTGCCGCTGTTTATGACGGGAGCTGCCACTCTGTAATTCTCAATCCAGCCGCCCACCAGTTCACCCAGCTTGCTTTTAGGCATTACAACACGAGTCATCATTTTCACCCCCAATAAACCCTGCTTCCCTGTCTTCCGGCTGGAAGGATAAAAGGGCCGGAACATCATCAGTACGGAGTCCCGCCCGATAACCGTACAGTTTCTCGCAGAAGCCTGTTATTTCTCTGATGAGATACCGTATATCCACACCTGAAGGACAAACCCTTTCACAAGCGCCGCATTCCACACATCTGCCTGCCAGGTGCATGGCTCTTCCCAGGTGATACGTCATTTTCGAGCCGGTATCAAGCTCTGCAGGAAGCCAGTTAGGTAAATTCCTATCCATAAAGCAGGTTTCGCAATAACATCCGTAACAAGCTTGTCTGCAGGAATAACAAAGGATGCACTTCTTGATTTCATTCTGAAATCTCTCCTGCATTTTCTGCAAATCCGCTTCTTTATTATCGGAAACGAGGCAACAATCTACATCCTGCTTTATTTCTGCATCTTTTTTCACCAGGACGTTATAAACAGGCGGCGTCTTTACCCTGCATTCCTTGCAGACGGACGCGGGTGAGCCGTCCTTGCACTTCATCCCTTCGCATTCTGCGCCTATGATATAAATATTGTCCCTGTTAATCTGGTTTTCAGCCATATACATCACAATTGCCCTTGCATCGCAGGGCTTTGCAATAATAGCGGCTCCATCCTTTTTTTCAAGCAGGTACTTGGCAAGATTGGGCGTACAGGCGTCGTCCCATTCCATTTTATCCACGTCTTCCGTCTTTCTCATAAATAAGGGAATAGCGTTTTCTCCGGGCTCGCCGCGGGTAAATCCAAGGACAACTGTAGCCTTGCCTTCCTCCAGCAAGGTTTTGCATATGGCGGCTATTTCGCGTTTTTGCTTTTCAAAGCTCATTTTTAACCTCCATATCCGGCTATTCTATTCGGGCCAAGCCTCATTACCTTACCTGTCACCTCGTCAACCACCGATGCAAAACGGGAGCCATCGGAAGCTGAAACCCATGAGAATTGCACACTGTCAGGCTCTATTCCTGCTGTGGATAGAAGCTTTTTCAACATTGTGAA